>JBEILF010000017.1:0-27622 GCA_040379385.1 Burkholderiales bacterium
GAATCTTCATCAGCGCGGCCATCCGCAGGGCATTTCGCGAGTAATCGCTGAATGTCAAAAAGGTACCGTGGTACGGCGCAAACCCGCCGTGCAATGTCATACCGTTGGCAATGGCCGCCATACCGAATTCGCGCACACCAAAATTGATGTAGTTGCCGCCGTAGTCGACACTCAGCGCTTTGCTACCGCTCCAGTTGGTGAAGACCGAGCCGGTCAGGTCAGCCGAGCCACCAATCATCTCCGGCATCGTTTGTGCGAAGGCTTCGATAGCGAACTGAGACGCTTTGCGGGTGGCGACCGTCTCCGCCTTTTCGACCGACTTCGCCATAAGTGCGTTACCGGTTGCGGTGAAGTTGGTCGGCAAATCGCCCCGCATGCGGCGTTTGAACTCCGCAGCGAGTGCCGGCTCGGCATGTTCATAGGCGGTAAAAACGCCGCTCCATTGCGCCTCAAGTGCAGCGCCTTTGTGCGTGGCGTCCCACGCATCGTAAATGTCTTGCGGAATATCAAACGGCGCGTGCTTCCAGCCGATGGCCTCACGCGTCGCAGCGACCTCTTTGTCGCCCAGCGCCGCGCCGTGAACCTTGTCCGTGCCGGCAAGGTTGGGGGAGCCTTTGCCGATGACTGTTTTGCAACAGATCAGTGTCGGTTTTGCAGATTGTTCTTTGGCTTCCAAGATGGCCGCGTTGATTTGCGCCAGATCGTGCCCATCAACATTTGGGATCACGTTCCAGCCGTAGGAGGCAAAACGCATCGGCGTGTTGTCTCGGAACCACCCCTCAACCTTGCCATCGATCGAAATGCCGTTGTCGTCGTAGAACACAATCAGTTTGCCCAAGCCCAAGGTGCCGGCCAACGAGCAAACCTCGTGTGAGATGCCTTCCATCATGCAGCCGTCACCGGCAAATACATAGGTGTGGTGGCCGACAATCTCCATCCCCGGCCGGTTGAAGGTCCGCGCTAATTCACGTTCCGCAATGGCCATACCAACCGCGTTGGCCAGACCTTGCCCAAGTGGGCCGGTGGTGGTCTCGATTCCAGGCGTGACACCAACCTCGGGATGGCCGGGCGTCTTTGAGTGCAACTGGCGGAATGACTTGATATCGTCCATCGACAAGTCATAACCAGTGAGGTGCAGCAACGAGTAAATGAGCATCGAGCCATGACCGTTGGACAAAACAAACCGGTCGCGATCCGCCCAGTGGGGATTTTTTGGATTGTGCTTCAGATGGTGCCGCCACAACACTTCGGCAATTTCGGCCATGCCCATCGGGGCGCCCGGGTGTCCCGAGTTAGCTTTCTGAACCGCATCCATGGAAAGGGCGCGAATGGCGTTGGTGATATCAGTGCGGGAGGCTGGGGTCATGGAGATGGAAGAAACACGAAGAAGGGGGCTGGGGGAAGGCTGCCGCGTAAAGAGGCTAAGTCGCCTGCGCTGCCGCAATTATAATTTAGGCGCCGTCCCCTTCCTTGCCGATGTTTTGCCCACCCGCACCAGTTGTTGGCGCGCCTTCCTGTCCCACCAACACTTTTGGAGCTATTTATGCGCGGCCTGCACATCTTTGCGGATTTCTACAACTGCCCGAAGGGCAAACACATGGTTTCGGCTAAAGCGCTGCGCCAGCTGTGTATCAGCGCTTCAGAGGCGGCTGGTCTCACTGTTCTAGGTGACCACTTTTATCAATTCAGTGGATTTGATGAAACACAGGCGGGTGGTGCCACCGGCGCGTTGGTGCTCGCAGAGTCGCATCTTGCCGTCCATACCTGGCCGGAGCGTGGCGGCGCAACGTTAGATATTTACGTCTGCAACGTCAGTGGTGACAACAGCGGCAAAGCCGAAGCGTTATACGCCACGTTACTGAAGGTGTTTGGTCCGGCCGATGTGATGGTTGAACGCGTCCTACGCGGCAAGGACCTGCCGATTGCGGATGACGCAGTTGTGCTGGCGGCGGCGTAACACCGGTTGCGACCCAAGCCGGCTAAGCAGGTGACCAAGTTGCGACTCAACGAGCGGCTGACGGATAACGCGGGGGTGTACTTCGATGCCACCTCGCAGATCGCGTCGCATCAGTCTGCCCACCAACTGATCGAGATCTTTGAGTGCCCGGATCTGGGGCGTTTGATGCGCATCGATGGCGTCAATATGACCTCCGAGCGGGATGAATTTTTCTACCATGAAAGTCTGATTCATCCTGCTGCAACGGCGCATCCAAATCCGCAACGTGCGCTCATTATTGGTGGCGGCGACGGCGGGGCGGCGGAGGAGTTGCTTAAACACCCGATCAGTCACTGCACGTTGTGTGAATTAGACGCGGACGTGGTCAGGCTTTCACGCGAATACTTGCCCTCCATCCACGGTGGTGCATTTGAGGATCCGCGTCTCGAATTGCACATCGGTGATGGTGCGGCGTTTGTGAGGGGTCTCAGCGGCACGGCATCGTCCGGTGAAAGTTTTGACCTCATCTATCTTGATTTGACCGACCCGGTTGGCGAGGCGGCGCAACTGTATTCGCCAGCCTTTTTTGCCGTCTGCAAAGCCGCGTTAGCGTCAGGGGGCGCGTTAGTAATGCATTTGGGCTCACCGTTTTCACACCCGGAGCGGGTACAAGAGACCATCACAAACTTGCGTTCGCAGTTTAAGATCGTCACTCCTTACTTAGTACATATCCCCACCTATGGCGCGACTTGGGGTTTTGCGGTCGCGTCGATGTCGCTTAACCTGCGCACCCATACTGCCCGCGAAATCGATTCACGACTCAACGCACGCAATATTCAAGCGCGACAGTTTTACAACGGGGAAATGCACTGCGCTATGCCAGCGCAACCGGAATATATGAGGGGCATTCTGGCCTAGGCCCGAGGTGAAACGCTTTTGCGCCACCCGCGTGCAAAACAGTGGGTGTTGGTTCCTTTTCTCCTACCTCGATTCGACTCTGGCGCCGTCTTCGATCGTATTGGCGGGATGGCGGATGACCGTTTCCCCTGCGGACAGACCCGCCAGCACCTCCGCCTCGTTTGCATTGCGTTGTCCGATCTTTATCTCGCGCCGTTTGGCCCGGCCATTCGCAACGACGAAGGTGCACCAGGAATCGGCGCAGCGGAACACCGCGCTTGATGGAACCTTGTTGACCGCATCGGCAGCCCAGATAACGATATGCGCATTTACACGGTAGCCATCGCCGAGTGCCTTCGGCGGTTCGACGAACGCCGCGACAACATTGGTGCGCTTTTCTTCGACGCCCAGAGCGGATACCTTGGTGAAGGCATAGGGTTCGATGCGCAGCACTTTTGCCGCCAGTTTGCCGCTGCCGCCCCAGCCATCAAGCATGACCGGCATGCCGGGTTTGACCTTGACCGCTTCGGACGACAGCAACTCAATGACGACCTCAAGTTTGCTCAGGTCCCCGACGGTCAACAACGGCGTTCCTGCGGCGACCACGCGCTCGCTTGGATCGACGATGCGCAGAATGCGCCCGGCGACCGGTGAGCGCACGCTGAAGAGGGTGCTTCTGTCATCGCCCGCCGCGATCAATCCTGATTTCGCCAGCCGGACCTCGGCTGCCGCGGATTTGACCCGATAACGCGCGGCTTCCGCCGCGTTAGCTGCGGTGGTCTCGGCGTTGCGCGCCTGCTCGGCCGCCTGTGTGGACATGAAGCCATCCCTGACCAGACGCTCAATGCGCATAGCTTCGCGTTTGGCCTGGGCGAGCTCCTCGGCGGCGCGCCGCATCAGTTCTTCCGCTTCGCGCTGTCGGCTCTCCGCTGCGGCAACCCTCGCTGTCTGTTCGCCACGCTCACGTACACTCAATGGCAGCGGAGCGATTTTGGCAACCACTTGGTTTTGCTGAACGGCATCGCCGTCATGCAATTCAATGCGCACCATTCGTCCGCTGACTGGTGCCGTCACAACAAAGCGATCATGGCTGCGTGTCTCGCCCTGCTCATCGACGGTCACCTGCATGCTGCCGCGTTCGACCAGACCAGTATCCACCTTTAAGGGAGCGGGACGAAACAGCCAGACAGCTAGCGCGATTGCCATCAGACCGAGGATTAAATAAGTGATGTTGCGCGAAAGTGATCTCATCGAATTCCTCATTCACGGGTTTTAAGAACGGCAATGAGATCGAGATGTCTCAGTCGTCGCGCCACCAACAGGGCGGACAGCATGGCCGCCACGAGGGTTGTAGTTACCGGGTAAGTGATAGCCTTGACGCCGAAAACCAGTGGAATTCTGAACAGCTCCCGGTCAAAAATCGGTACCAGCACCGCGCAGATGGCGTAGCCCATCGCCATGCCAACCGGTATTGCGAGCAGGGTCAGCAGCGCCTGCTCGCCCAACAGCATCACTACGATTTCACGGTGCGTAAAGCCAAGCACGCGGAGGCTGGCAAGTTCGTTACCGCGTTCCGAGAGGGAAATGCGGACGCTGTTGTAGACCATGCCACCGATGATTACCGCAGCAAATAGCATCTCGACGAGACTGACCCGTAAAAACGCCCTGTCGATGATTTGTTTGACGCTGGCGACCATTGCTGAACGTATCGCGACGTTACTCACAGCGGGCATGCGCTTGAGATTGGCAAACAGCGCCTCCGCGTAGGCGGGATCCAACCGTAGCCAAACGCCTGAAATCAAATTGTCCTCGCGCAACAGGTGCGCGAGCGCTGTGGCATCCATGTATGCAGCGATGCCGATCAGTTCGTCTGACAACCCTGCAACCGCGACCTGCCGGATCTGACGGGTGCCCTCCAACACCTCAAGTGTGATGTTGTCGCCGACGGTTACCCCAAGTATCTCGCCGAGTTTTCTGGTGAGCAACACGCCGTCCGCAGGCACTTTATTCACCCGCAGTTGGCTATCAATAATCTGGCGCAATTGCGTGTCATCGGCTAATCCGGTCAATACAATTTGTTTACTCCGGTGTTCATGCCGCAGCCTAGCTGGCGCGGCGCGAAACGGCTCAGCACGCAGCACGCCCGGTAATTGCCGGATGCTAAATATTGCACTTGCGGCGCGCGGCTCGTGGAACAGGATTGTGACATCGTCACGCTGTACCAGGTCGAACTGTACCGTCATCATATGATCCACCGCGTCCAGCATGAATCGGGTCACCGTCATCAGCCCGACTGCAATACCAATACCGAGCACCGTGAGCAGCGCCTTCCAAGGTTTTCGGGCGAGGTTTCGCAGAATCATTCGCGCCGAGGTCGGTAGCCAAACGGCAACACCGGATCGCTCAAACACCCCGGCTTGAAAATTTGTTGGCGCTTCGGGGCGCATGGCCTCAGCAGGCGTAATGGCCGCTACTCTTTTTGCGGCGGCTGCCGCGCCTGCACAGGCTCCTGTCAGACTTACCAATGCTGCCCCCAGTATCACCTCGGGGCTGACCACCAGTTCGAGTAGCGGGAAATGGAAGTATTCTTGGTAGAGATTGGTCACCAGTTGACCCAGATAAAGTCCGAGCAAAAGACCGGGTAACAAGCCAGACAGCACAGTGGCGAGTGAAAACTTCAAGTAGTGCAGCGCCACGCTTGCGCTCGAGTAGCCGAATGCCTTTAGCAGGCCAATCTGCGTACGTTGCATGACTACTAGGCGGGAGAGTACGATGTAGATTAGGAAGACGGCAACGGTGAGCAATATTGCCGGTATATAAGTCGCCGACACCCTGATTTCTGCCAGTTCATCACTCAAAAAGCGGTTCGAGAGTTGATCCTTGCGACCGTAAGCGCTAAGGCCGCCGTATGCAGACAGCAGCCGGTCAAGACTGGCAATGACCTCCGCCTCTTCCGCACCTTTGTTTAACGACTGCGGAGCCAGTGTCAGCGACACGTCGTTGAAGGCACCGTGCATGTTGAACGCAGCGGCGAGCGCCTCGCGACTCATCCACAACACGCCGAAGCGCCGGTTGTCGGGAAACAACATGCCCTGTCCCACTTCATAAATATATTCAGGGGAAAGCGCGATGCCGACCACGGTCAGCTCCCGTCGGCGGCCATTCAGTATTGCACCGAGCTTGTCGCCTACATCGAGTTTGTTGGCCTGTGCAAACACTTCGCTGATCAGCACCCCGTCCGGTTGCGACGCCTCGATATAGCGCCCGCGCCGCAGATAGATGTCGTTGATCATCGGCGCCTGTCGCTCCGGAATTGACACTAGACGCCCGGAAGCCGGCTCGGCTAGGCCGGGGACATCTAGTGTGACGTCGACGATCACACGCGTCCGGACTTGTGCAACGCCGGGAAGCGCACCTATTACGTCGGCCAAACTCTCCGGTGCGCGCTTCAGGCTGGCAAAAACATCCGCAAAGCGGTAGCTGTCGTAATACTTTTCCTGGGTGGCCTTTAGCGAGAGGTAGGCGCTATGCATGCAGACCTGCGCCATTACGCCGCAGGCAACAACCAAGGCCGCTGCCGTCAATTGGCCGCGCAAATGCCAGAGGTCGCGCCAGAGAATCTTGCCAGTTGGTTTCACCAGGAGAATTCCGATGGCTGAAGCTTGACCTCGTTGCGGTGTACCTCAACGATTGCGCCGCCGCTGATACGAATGACACGGTCGGCCATGCCTGCAATTGCGGCATTGTGCGTAATGACGGCGGTTATCGTACCGAGTTCGCGGTTCACAAGTTGCAGCACCTCCAACACCAGCTTGCCGGTGGCATAGTCAAGCGCGCCGGTGGGCTCGTCGCACAGCAGCACATCGGGGCGCTTGGCAACGGCGCGTGCGATTGCAACGCGTTGCTGCTCACCACCCGACAGCTGAGACGGGAAATGGTCGCGCCGGTGACCCAAGCCGACCAAATTGAGCGCCTCGGTGGGATCGAGGGGATGTGCCGCAATTTCGGTCACCAATGCAACGTTTTCAAGCGCGGTGAGGCTGGGGATCAGATTGTAGAACTGGAATACAAAGCCGACGTGCTCGCGTCGAAACAGCGTCAGCCGGGTGTCGTCTGCGCGCGTCAAGTCATGGTCGCGATACAGCACTTCACCGCTGGTTGGCCGATCAAGTCCGCCAAGGATGTTGAGCAGTGTGGATTTGCCACTGCCGGATTCGCCCAACAACACGGCGAATTCGCCTTGGTACAGGTCGAGCGTGACCTCACGCAGTGCATGGACCTCAACCTCGCCCACCCGGTAAACTTTGGAAACCTTGTGTACGTGAAATACCGAGCCAGTACTTTCCGCCGCAGTGGGGTTGGATTCTATGCCGCCAGACGGATGTAACATCAACGCTCCTCCTATTCCTGCCAGACGATTAAACCCGGTAACAAGGGTCGGCTGGCAGCGCTCGGCAGTCGGTTCTCCTGTCGGAGATGACAGCACTGTTTGAAAAGCATACGCTTGGGAAATTGGTAATTCAACCGGGCAAGTCGAAACACTACTTGGTTAAATGATCGGCGCGGTGACCGTGTGTTCATGTGCAATAGATTCAGGCGGTTGTACCGTTGCAACGCTTTGGATCAGCGCCACGGTCGCTGCATGGTCATGGGGTGCATGTTACGACGCGATACCGTTGGCGTTGGAGTTTTCAGTGGGATCTGCCGCACAAAATCGGAGGCACATTTGCTAGTATGTCAGCACGATGTCTAGTTCTCGTAAATCCAGTTCACAGGTCAACTTGGTGTTGATTAGCGCCGCAGCGGTGGCGACCTTAGCCGGCTGCGCGCAGGATGAAACGCGGCGGGATGTCTACGCCAGCAAGGAAGACTGTTTGGCCGATTGGGGTAATTCGCCGGCCGACTGTGAACCTGCATATGACCACCCACATTCACGTGGAGCGAGTACCGCCTACTACGGTCGTCCGTACATTTATCGCGGTAGTGCGGGATCACCCTCGCGCACCGGCAAGACAATCGGCTCAAGCTCCAGTACTTCGCGTGGCGGCTTTGGCTCCAGCGGGAAATCCGCGTCGAGTAGCGGCGGATGACCGCAGTCGAAACGTTATCCTCGTTTGATGACAACGACCGGATGGCGCTTGCCGGACTGCTGCGGGACGCTGTCGAAAACGGTGCCTCCGTTGGCTACGTGATGCCGATTGATGAGGCAGACATTAGCGCTTTCTGGGCGGGCATCGCCAAGGATGTGGTTGAAGGTAGCCGGGCGCTTTTGGTTGTTCGACAGAGCGGACAGATTGTCGGCACAGTGCAGGTCGAATTCGCAGGTAAACCGAATGGGCACCACCGTGCGGAAATCCAAAAAATGTTGGTGCACTCCACTCAGCGCAGAAAAGGCCTGGGACGGCAATTGATGATAGCTGCCGAGGCATGCGCCGAGTCACGCGGTCGATCTCTGTTGGTACTAGACACCGAAACCGGCAGCGCCGGACAACATCTCTATTCCTCATTGGGGTTCATCGTGGCGGGGGAGATCCCCAAGTTCGCAATCGGTACCAATGGTGGCTGGACATCTACAACATACATGTACAAGTTGCTTAGCGACCCATGCAACGCGAACTCTTGATCCCTCGACCCGACTGGCCTCAAAAAATGGAAGAGGTGGGCTTTTCTTTTCATTCCATTGACGGGATTTACTGGGACGAGCGCGCCTGTTATCACCTCACCACGGGTGAAGTCGATATGCTCGAGTCGGTGACCAACGAATTGCACCAGATGTGTATCGCTGCTGCGCAGCGCGTCATTGATCGTGAACTCTTTAACCAGTTCGCGATACCACCAGAGTTCGTGCCGGTGGTCGTTGATTCGTGGAATAACGACGAGCCGACCTTGTTCGGACGGTTCGATTTTTCGTGGGATGGAAAGTCGCCACCAAAGCTGCTCGAATACAACGCTGATACGCCGACATCTTTGATCGAAGCAAGCGTTGCACAGTGGTACTGGCTGCAAGATGTCAAGAAGGGCGCTGACCAGTTCAACAGTATTCATGAGCGCCTAATCACGCGCTGGCAGAAAATTTCCTCCGAGACGGGCACGACGAGTCTTCACATGGCGTGTGCCGGGCAAAGCGAAGAAGATATCGGCAATCTCGATTACATGTGTGACGTTGCGACTCAGGCGGGGCTCACTCCGCACTTCATCGACATCAATCAGCTCGGCTGGGATGCAGTCGGTAAACGTTTTGTCGATGACCGGGATAACGAGATCGCGGCATTGTTCAAACTCTATCCTTGGGAGTGGATGGCGCGTGAAGCGTTTGGGCGCAATATCGCGTCGTCAAGCACCAAATTCTTCGAGCCCGCTTGGAAAATGTTGTTGTCCAACAAAGCCATCCTGCCAGTCTTGTGGGAGATGTTTCCTGATCATCCCAATTTGCTTCCCGCGTTTTTTACGCCGCAACAATTCAACGGTGACTTTGTCAAAAAACCATTGTTGTCACGCGAAGGTGCCAATATCGACATTCACGCCGCAAGCGGGGAGGTGTCGACTGGCGGCGAATATGGCGAAGAAGGGTACGTTTACCAGGCCCATCATCCGTTGCCAAACTTTGCGGTTAACCGGGAGAACAACTATATGGTCGTCGGGAGCTGGATCATCGGCGACGAAGCGGCTGGTATCGGTATCCGCGAAGACGAGTCGCCGATTACCAAAAACACTAGCCGATTTGTACCGCATTATTTTGTCTGAACGAGTTTTTGAAATTTGAGGGGTTGCTATGGCGCGTTATCAATTGCTGGAATCGTTTGCTGGATTCGATGACTTTCTGGTCTATCTCGGCATCGCAGCGGTCTTGCTCGCGGTGTTTGTGTCCGTCTACGTACGTATCACCCCTTATCGCGAAATTGCGCTGATTCGCGACGGCAATATGGCGGCTGCATTCAGCCTTTCGGGAACCATCTTCGGTATGGTGCTGCCGCTTTCTTCGGCGGTGAAAAACAGTATCAACCTGATTGATCTTGCAGTCTGGTGCACCATTGCCCTGGCGGTGCAACTCATCGTCTTTGTTGTTGCGCGCATTGCGCTGCCGAATATCGTTCAAGACATCCCGGCGGGCAAACAAGCTTCTGGAATTTTCTTGGGCGCGATCTCGTTCGCCGCCGGCCTGCTAAATGCTGCGGCGATGAGTTACTAGTAATGTATCCTCACCCAGCCCTTCCACTCATCGAATAACCTTGGGTGGCGTGCAGCGACGACGGATTGTTCCCACATGGCGTCGGCGTCGTGGGTGCGCCAGTAGTCATCGTGGTTCAATGTGGCGATGCACCCGCCCGCTTCTTCGAGGATCAGTGCCCCGGCGGCGTAGTCCCACGGTCGTTCGCCCGCATGCAGAAAAATATCGACTCGCCCCGCCGCAAGATGACACCACTGTAAAACGGAAGCGCCACTTTGCCGAACTTTTCGGCAGGGCGACTTTGCGCGCAAGGCAGACTGTAGGCGACCGAGTCGTTTGACGTGGCCAATCTCGAGATGAGCTTCGCCCAGACGTACTGCCGACTGTGGTTTGAGCCTGCGCGCCACGCCGGATTTCTCGATAACTATCGCACCGCAGTTTTGCGCTGCAAAGAAAAGTTCATCGAGGTTCGGATCGTAGACCAAACCAAGCACACTTCGGCGTCGATGCATGAGCGCGACGGAGATACCAAAGTACTTTCTGCCCGCCGCAAAATTGACCGTGCCATCCAAGGGGTCAACACACCAAAACCATTCCGCATGTCGCCAGATGTGCTGCTGCTCCGTCGGGTCCATCTCCTCACCGAGCACAGGATAATTGGCAATCTGCGGCAGCGCAGTCGCAAGTGCCGCTTCGACGGCGCGATCAGCTGCGGTCACCACTGTGCCATCGTGTTTCTTCTCTGCCGCGACCCTTTGAAAACGCGGCATCAATTCGCTTGCAGACACCTCGCGCACTAAAAGTGCGGTAGGTTCAATCAGGGACGAAAATGCAAACCCCAGCATTGGCGGGGTGTTTGACGGCATTTGGGTCGGCGAGGCCGTCTGAAGGTGAGTTTGTGCAGAAATGCGGAGAGGCGGCATGGAGGCGCTATGATACTCGCCAGCCCAAGTTTCGATTCACCTACATGCCGCCACGTTTCTTTTCTTCCGCGCCATTGCCACGCGCCAATTTCCCGCTGACCTACACACTCGATGCTGCTGCCGCGCAGCATATCCGGGTGCTGCGTTTATCAGTCGGCGAGGCGCTGACGCTGTTTGACGGTGCAGCCAGTGAGCCGTATGGAGAAGCCGCAGCGGTCATCACTGCCATCGACAAGAAATCGGTGGTGGTTGAAATCTCGATGTGGCGCTCGCGCTCGACCGAATCGCCGGTTGATGTTTCGCTCATCCAGGCGCTGGCCGTTGGCGACAAGATGGATTTCATCGTACAAAAGGCGGTGGAACTGGGTGCCACCGAAATCGTGCCACTGCGCGCGGCGAGGGCCACATTGAAGTTAGACGCCGCGCGTGCGGAGAAGCGTGTGGCGCACTGGAATGCGGTGGCAATATCCGCTTGTGAGCAGTGCGGGCGAAACCGTGTGCCGGGTGTTAGCGATGCCCGCTCACTCGAGGATGCGCTCGCCAGGGCCGGCGAACAAGGGCGGCGTACGGCCATCTTGCACCCTGAGGGGGAAATCCCACTTTTGAGCTGGGCGGCACGAGAGCCAAGCGTACCGCTCTCCCTGCTGGTTGGCCCGGAGGGCGGATTTACTGATCATGAAATCGCGCAGGCCGTTGCGCTCGGCGCGACTAAAGTCACCCTCGGACCACGCGTGTTGCGCACAGAGACGGCGGGGCTCGCGGCACTCGCCGCAATTCAGGCCATATTGGGTGACCTTCGCTGATAGAATTTGTCCCTGCTTTGCGGTTTGTTGTCAAAAATCGCATGGCTTTGCCATCGATTTTTACCTGACTGAATCGCTTGAAAGTCGCTTTGTACTTTCAAGCGTACACATATATGGCCCGCAGCGACAATAAAAAACTCGAAGCATTTGTGAAGTGGTTCCGCTCGGCCACACCGTTTATCCATGAATTCGGCGAACGCACCATCGTTATCGCCTTCGGCGGCGAGGTGCTCACCGATGGCGATATGATGCAGCTCGCCCACGATATCAATGTGCTGGTGAGTCTGGAGATTCGCGTCGTGCTGGTACACGGGACACGACCGCAGATTGAAGAACAGCTCAAACAGCACGGCGTGCAGTCAAAGTACGCGGAAGGACGCCGCATCACGGACGCAGATGGATTGAGGTGTGTCAAAGAAGCCAACGGCATCGCGCGTATGGAGATTGAAGCCACACTTTCTACCGAACTTGCAAATTCACCGATGGCGGGTGCGGATATTCGAGTGTCATCGGGCAACTTCATTACGGCCAAACCCTTTGGTGTGCGTAATGGTGTGGACTTCATCCATACCGGCGAAGTACGCAAAGTCGATGTCGAAGGTATTACGCGCCGCCTAGATGATGATGAGGTGGTGTTGCTCTCCCCAATTGGCTTTTCTCCGACGGGCGATATTTTTAACCTCACACTGGAAGACGTTGCCACCTCGGTTGCGATCGCGATGAAAGCGGAGAAGCTGATATTCCTCACTGAGACAATGGGCGCGACAGACTCACGTAATAAATTGGTTGGTGAAGCCACGGCGCTTGAGGCGCAAGAGTTGCTCGGCAATACGCAACAAGCTGAAGATATTCGTTATTACCTTCCTGCCGCGATTCGTGCGGTGCGCGAGGGCGTCAAACGCGCTCATTTAATTTCCCGCCATGTCGATGGCGCGCTGTTGATTGAATTGTTTACTCACCATGGTATCGGCACGATGGTGGTGTTGGAATCACCCGACAAGTTACGCAACGCCACGCTGAATGATGTTGATGGAATCCTTGCGCTGATTGATCCACTCGCTGAGCGCGGCATTCTGGTGGCACGTTCGCGCGAATCGATCGAAAAAGAAATTGACCGGTTTGTTGTTCTCGCGCACGAGGATGAAGTGATTGGTTGTGCGGCGATGAACCCGTACCAAAGTGAAAAATTAGCCGAGCTCGCATGTCTCGCCGTGAATCCGTTTTATCGTGACGGTGGGCGCGGCGAACGCATCTTGGCGCATATTGAAAAACGCGCCAAAGACCGTAACTTCAAGACACTATTTGTGCTTTCCACACAAACGACGCAATGGTTTGTCGAACGTGGCTTTGCGGAGGCAGACGTTAACGCACTGCCTGCCGAGCGCCGCGAAAAGTACAACCACGAACGTAATTCTAAGGTTTACACTAAAGCGTTGTAGGCCATCAGATACCCCAAAGAAGGAAGCCGTATGTCTCGCATGATCCAATGTATCAAGTTAAAAACCGAAGCCGAAGGCCTCGACTTCCCGCCGTACCCGGGCCCGATTGGCAAACGTATCTATGAAGAAGTTTCCAAGACCGCATGGAAAGGCTGGCTGGAGGACCAAAAACGGCTGGTTAATGAGAACCGCCTCAACCTCGCTGACCAGAAGGCGCGCAAGTACTTGGAAGAACAAATGATGCGACACTTCTTCGGCGATGGTGCCGATCAGGCGAGTGGTTACGTGCCGCCAGCGGCCTAAAATTTGACGTAAAAACGCCGCTAGGACAGCGGCGATGTTGTTTTTAGATCTGTCTGCGGCTCAGTCTGCCGATGTTGCGACCTTCACCAATTCTTCAGCGGTGATGTGGCGGACGTCTTTGCCCTTGACCAAATACACAACGTATTCGCTCATGTTCTTGGCGTGGTCGCCGATGCGCTCGATCGCCTTGGCGATAAACAAAATATCGATCGAGGCTGAAATGGTGCGCGGATCTTCCATCATGAATGTCATCAACTGGCGCAGGATAGCGCGGAAGCGCGCATCCACTTCCGCGTCTTGCTGTACCACTTTGGCTGCACCCGAAACATCCAGACGCGCAAACGCATCAAGAGATGTCTTGATCATGTCGAGCGTAATGTTGCAGGCATAACGAATATCGGCGAGCTGATGATTGAATCGCGCGCCGGACTGATGCAGTTGTTTTGCCATACGCGCAATCTTTTGCGCTTCGTCGCCGATACGCTCTAAATCGGTGATGGTCTTGACCACCGCCATGACCATTCGCAAATCGGACGCGGTTGGCTGCCGTCGGGCGATGATGTGTGTGCAATCGTCGTCAATCCCGACCTCCATTGCATTGACACGATGATCATCGGCAATCACTTGATCCGCTAGCGCGATGTCACCGTAGGCCAAGACTTCCATCGCGCGCGTGATTTGCTGCTCGACCAAGCCTCCCATTTGTAGCACTCGCGAGCGAAGGCCTTCGAGTTCAGCATCAAATCGTTTGGAAATGTGTTCGTTTCCCATTACATTTTCTTTCAGCAAGTGACGTCTGGATCGGCTGAGGGTGCATTCCTCACAACGTCGGATATCATTAATTTTACGAGTCTAGGCGCGTAATGTGACGAAAAAGTGACAATCAAGGCCCAATCGTCGGGGTGGTTACCCCTTTCAGAGGCGCTAACGGGTGCGTTTTTCCACGCCGTCCGTAGTGGCCAACAGCAGCACGTCTGCACATCGGCGCGCAAAAACACCATTGGTGACAACACCCGGAATCTGATTGATCTCCGTTTCGAGCAGCGGTGGATTGACGATGCTAAGGCCGTGAACGTCAAGAATCCAGTTGCCGTTGTCTGTGACCACTGCGCGCATTTGTCCATCAACCTCCCGCATACGCCACGCGGGGTGGCCACCGAGTTTAACCAGTTCGCGTGCGACATAGCTACGCGCCATCGGGATCACTTCCACCGGTAGAGGGAACTTGCCCAATATGTCTACCAGCTTGGATTGGTCAGCAACACAAACAAATTTGTCCGACGCTGCGGCGACAACTTTCTCACGCGTCAATGCTGCACCCCCACCTTTGATCATGGCCAGATGCTTGGTGACTTCGTCCGCACCGTCGACATAAACGGCGATTGGTCCGGCATCGTTGAGTGCCATGACGTCGATCCCGCCTGCTTTAAGCCGCGCAGTGGAGGCATCTGAGCTGGAAACCGCTGCCTTGACCCGGTCGCGCACTTTGATCAGCTCATCGATGAAGAAATTGACGGTGGAGCCGGTACCGACGCCGATGATAGCGTTGTCCGGCACATAAGCCATGGCGGCTTTGGCGGCTGTAGCCTTGAGGGCATTTTGATCCGGTTTTGTGCTCATGCGGGCGTCCGAGTGGGAGGAACAGTGAAATTCTTGCTACATTGTCTATTGTTCCAGAAAAACACCGAGAAGCGCGACGTGATGCCCACCGATTACCTGAAAAAAATCCTCCAAGCCCGTGTCTATGATGTTGCGATTGAGTCGCCGCTGGAGCGCTCGGTTGGAATTTCTGACGCCCTCGGCAACAATGTGCTGCTCAAGCGCGAAGACTTGCAACCGGTTTTTTCCTTCAAGCTGCGTGGAGCCTATAACAAGATGGCGCACCTCTCACCCGTAGAATTGAAGCGCGGGGTGATTTGCGCCAGTGCCGGCAATCATGCTCAGGGTGTCGCGCTGGCTGCGCAAAAATTGGGTTGCAAGGCGACCATCGTCATGCCGACCACCACACCCAACATCAAAATTGACGCGGTATCACGCCGCGGTGCGACAGTGGTGCTACACGGCGATAGTTATCACGAGGCGGGGGTTTACGCCAAGTCTCTCGCCGCCAAGCGCAAACTTGTTTATGTACATCCCTATGACGATCCGCTCGTTATCGCAGGCCAAGGCACGATCGGCATGGAAATACTCAGGCAGCACCAACACCCGATTGATGCGGTGTTCGTGCCCGTTGGCGGCGGCGGACTGATTGCCGGCATCGCCGCCTATATCAAGGCGTTGTCACCATCCACTAAGATTATCGGTGTCGAGCCGGTAGATTCGAATGCGATGCAGGCTTCTCTCGCTGCAGGCAGGCGGATCACGTTGCCGCACGTCAATCTGTTTGCCGATGGTGTGGCGGTTAAGCAAGTGGGAGAAGAGACGTTTCGACTCGCGCAGCAATATGTTGATGAGATGGTGCTAGTCACCACCGATGAGATTTGCGCGGCGATTAAGGATGTTTACCAAGACACGCGTTCAGTGATGGAGCCGTCGGGCGGTTTGGCGCTGGCTGGCATCAAGCGTTACCTGGAAAAAAACAAGCTTCGCAACAAAACCTTTGTTGCGATTTGTTGTGGCGCGAACATGAATTTTGATCGGCTGCGTTTTGTCGCCGAACGCGCATTGGTCGGTGAACACCACGAAGCGCTACTCGCCATCACAGTGCCCGAGACCCGTGGCAGCTTCAAACGATTCTGTGAGGCGCTCGGCCCGCGTAACATCACTGAGTTTGCCTATCGCATCGCCGACGCAAAAGCCGCGCAGGTGTTTGTGGGTGTCTCGATCAAAGGTCGGGACGAGCCGAAGCAGTTGGTAGCGTACTTCAAGAAGCATGGGTTTTCGGCCCTTGATCTGTCGGACAACGAACTGGCCAAACTACATATTCGGCACTTAGTGGGCGGGCATTCACCGCTCGCGGAGAATGAGCAGATTTTCAGGTTTGAGTTTCCGGATCGCCCCGGCGCGCTGATGAACTTCCTGTCGTCGATGTCGCCTAACTGGAATATCAGTTTGTTCCACTACCGCAACCACGGCGCAGATGTCGGGCGCATTTTGGTCGGACTACAGATACCGAAAAACGAGCGGGCAGGGTTCGCGAAGTTCCTGAAGAACCTCGGCTATGCATACGTGGATGAGACGAACAATCCAGCCTACCGGATGTTCCTGAAGTAATTTCAGTTGCCGAAGTCTAGGCGGGACGGGCGTTTTCAGGTGCCGCAAATGTCTGAAAATGCCCGTCTTTATTGGAGATTTCAGCTTTGCCGCGCTACACGTCGATCGGATCAACATCCACCACCCAGCGCACAGCGCGCGAATCTGTCAAGCGTAGCGTGTCGATCCAGCTGGTGAGAAATTGTTGCATGCTGCGGCGCGAATCGGCTTGTAGCATGAGTTGCTTACGCATGTACCCAGCTTTGCGTTCGAGAGTCGCGGAGACGGGTTCCCAAACCCGCAGCCCACCCGCCCCGCTCGTCCGCGTGCTCGCAGCCAGTATGCTGTGCGCATGCTGCTGCGCGCGAGACAGAAAGCTATCGAGTGCGTCAGCGTCGCGTGATTCGGTGCGGAGCAACGCGAGGTATGAGTACGGCGGCAGATGCATGAGTCTTCGCTCGGCCAACGCCGCGCTGACAAACGCCGCATAGTTGTGGCTGGCTACCGCTTGGTAGACGGGGTGCTCAACAAATCGTGTTTGGATGAGTACACTTCCCGGCAATTGCGCCCGCCCGGCACGACCGGCGACCTGCATGAGCTGCTGCGCCATTCGCTCGGCAGCGCGAAAGTCGGCCGAAAACACCGCACCGTCGGCGTTGATCACACCGACAAAAGTCATCTTTGGGAAGTCGTGCCCCTTGGTCAGCATCTGAGTGCCAACCAAGATATCGATCTCGCCTTTCTCGGCAGCGGCGAAGATGGCTTCAGCGCTGCCACGGCGTCGGGTCGAGTCACGATCAACCCGTGCGATGCGACGATCCGGGAACGCGGCAATCAATGCGTCCTCAATGCGTTCGCTGCCTTGCCCGGCGGGGTGCAGATCAGTCGAGTCGCATTCGCCGCATTTGACCGGCATTTTTGCCTCTGCACCACAGTGGTGGCAACGAAGTCGTTTGATCCCCCGGTGAAACACCATTCGTGCACTGCAGCGCTGACACTCTGGCATCCATCCGCAGCCGCCACAGACCAATGCAGGTGCAAATCCGCGTCGGTTGATAAAGACCAGCGCCTGTTCACCGCGTTTGAGCGTCTCGTCGATGGCGCGAACCATCGATTGGGTAATGCCATCTGGTGCTTTCTCGGCGTCGAGATCAACAAAACTAACGGTAGGTAGGTCGGCTTGAACCACTGCACGCTCGCGCAAGACAAGACGGGTGAAGCGCTTACGCGCCACGTTGTCGAGTGTCTCGATGGATGGCGTTGCCGAGCCGAGAACGATCGGGCATCTTGCTTGGCTGGCACGAAAGACTGCAACATCGCGCGCAGAGTAACGCACGCCTTCCTGTTGTTTATATGAGGCGTCGTGCTCTTCATCGACGATGATGATGCCCAGACGCGGCAGCGGCGTAAATACCGCGAGACGTGTGCCGATGACAATATCAGCTTCGCCATCCTGGGCGCTGCGCCAGGCAACAAAACGTGCGACATTCGGCATCCCGCTATGCGCCGGGGCGATTTGCTGATTCGGGAATCGAGACCGCACATGTCGCAACAAGGCTGGGGTCAAGTTGATTTCTGGAACCAGTACCAACGCTTGTTTTCCGAGTCGCAACACTTCGGCAATCGCAGCAAGGTAGACCTCGGTCTTGCCACTTCCCGTGATGCCATCCAGCAGGAACGCTTGGTAGCCCTCAGCACCTGCGCTCAGTGCAGTTGTGATCGCCGCTACGGCCGCCTGCTGTTCGTGGTTTAGCGCTGGCGCGGATAACTGCGCGTTTGTTGCCCGAGCAGCCGTCGATTGATTGGCTGCGGCACTCGACGGCGGTATCGCGAGGACGTCAAGCAATTCAACCCAGCCTTCCGCTTGTAGCCGCTTTAGCAGCGCGTTTGGACGTACGTGTCGCCGGCGCAGGGTGCTTACCAACTGCGGCCCGTCGGCTAGCCATTGCAGAATGTTGCGCTGCACTGACGCGCGCGGCGGCAGCGATGCAATTGCCAAGCGCCCTGCCGAAGTAATGCCGACCCCGCAGGTGGCTTCACGTAGTCTATTGGGCATCTTCTTTGTGCTTCGCACAACCGGCGGAATTGCGTTCAGGGCGATTTGGCCAATCGGAGCGTGATAGTAAGATGCGCAAAACTGAAACAAAGTAATGATGTCGGCTGAAAGTGCAGGGACTTCGGCTCGGATGGATTCGATTGCGCGCAGCTTTTCCACAGCAACATCGGACTCGGCACCTACTGCGACAACCATGCCGACCATGCGCCGTTGGCCAAACGGCACAATGACAAGCGCACCCGGCTCGATATCCATGTCTGGGGGAACAAGGAAGTCAAATGTGTTCGCCAACGGCATGTCAAGGCCGATTTTGGCGAATTTCACGTTCAGGCCGCAGGTGGGGGACCCAACTGGGGTTAGCGATGCGGGCGTTTTGTTCAGCACTTCTAAACCTTAACAGGTGCCGACGGTGCCTGCCAACTCGGCGGCGTCAGACGCAGGCCACGCCTGTGGATAACTTTGTGCATACTCCGCGTTACACAACGTTTCGCGGCGGTGTTTTTACTCTTTATCGGGTAATTTTGCGCAGCAAAAAAAACTAAAACTCAAATCAATCAATGATCTACCAGTTGTATTTCATCTGTTGCAAGAAAAAAGGGTCGGAAGTACGTGGAGCGAGGTCTCTGTGCATAAGCAAGAGATATGTGCCACAAAATAAAAAAAATTTTGCTTGACGGGCCTGCGCTACATCGACCTAGCGCTGGCGCGGTGTACCGCGTTAACGAGTGCTTCCACATGTGCAGGATCGGTAAACTGGGAGATGCCATGCCCGAGATTAAAAACATGTCCGTTGGCGTCGCCGTCAGCTGCATACTCACGCAAAACTCGACGCGCTTCCTGCTCGATGGTCTCCGGCGGCGCGAACAGTGCGGACGGGTCCAAATTGCCTTGTAGAGCGACTTTGCCGCCCACCCGTCGCTTTGCATCCGCGAGGTCAATTGTCCAATCGCAGGCGAGAGCATCAGCACCACAATTGACCATTGATTCAAGCCATAAACCGCCACCCTTAGTAAAAAAGATTCGCGGGACAATGCGGCTGTCGGCGGTTCGCTTAAGACCGGCCATGATTTCGCGGACATACTTCAACGAAAATTCTTGGTAGGCCGAGTGTGAAAGTATGCCGCCCCAAGTATCGAACAGCATGACGGCCTGCGCACCGGCATCGATCTGCGCGTTCAAGTACGCAATGACGCTTTTGGTATTTGCCCGAAGAATCTTATGCAGCAGGTCAGGGCGGCGGAACATCATGGTTTTGGTCAGGCGGAAGTCATCCGATCCCCCGCCCTCAATCATGTAACAGGCGAGTGTGAACGGACTGCCGGAAAACCCGATCAATGGCACCCGCCCATCTAGCGTCTTGCGAATCTGTGAAACCGCATCGAAGACATACTGTAGGGACAACATATCTGCAGTCGGCAAGCGTGCGACATCGTCTTCGTGGCGAATCGGACGTTCAAACTTTGGGCCTTCGCCCTCGGCAAAGTAGAGACCCAGCCCCATCGCATCCGGGATGGTCAGGATGTCGGAAAAAAGAATCGCCGCGTCTAATGGAAAACGATCAAGCGGTTGGATTGTGACTTCGGTGCAATAGTCAGGATTCTTTGCCAGCCCCAAGAAGCTGCCCGCCCGTTTGCGCGTCGCGTTGTATTCCGGCAAATAACGTCCAGCCTGACGCATGATCCAGATTGGCGTGTAGGGGGTGGGCTCACGCATCAAGGCGCGTAGAAAGACGTCGTTTTTAAGTGTGGACATGGCAGAAACAAAAAAGGCGCGACCGAATGGTCGCGCCGTTGCATTATGTCACCGGTGGGCGGAAATCTTCAGCGCGGTAAATCCGATGTACCCATCAGGTATTCGTCGACGGAGTGGGCGCATTGACGCCCCTCGCGGATGGCCCACACTACCAGTGATTGCCCTCGCCGCATATCGCCCGCAGCGAACACCTTGGGATTGGTCGTCTGGTAGGCCATCGTACCTTCTGTTGCCGCCTTCACATTCTGGCGCTGATCCTTTTCCACGCCGAGTGCTGCAAATTGCTCGAGTAGGCCTATCTGTGTCGGCGCGACAAAACCCATCGCCAGCAAGACGAGATCGGCCTTCATCTCAAACTCAGAGCCGGGCACTTCTTGCATCCGCATTTGTCCCCCTTGGTGTTTCCACTCGACCCGCGCCGCGACCAGCTTTTCAACCTTACCATTACTGCCCTCGAACCGCTTTGTCGCCACAGACCAATCGCGTTCGCAACCCTCCTCGTGTGAGGAGGAGGCGCGAAGCTTTACCGGCCAGTACGGCCACACCAGCGGTCTGTTCTCCTCCTTAGGCGGCATCGGCATCAACTCAAATTGGGTAATCGATGCGGCACCATGACGGTTCGACGTGCCAACGCAGTCACTGCCAGTATCGCCGCCACCGATGACCACCACATGTTTGCCGGTGGCCATTGTCTGGTTAGCTATTTTGTCACCGGCGACAACTTTGTTCTGTTGCGGCAAAAAATCCATCGCGAAGTGGATACCATCCAGTTCTCGACCCGGCACGGGCAAGTCGCGCGGCTGTTCCGCGCCACCGGCTAAAATCACTGCATCAAAATCTGCCATTAACACCGAGGCAGGTGTATCACTACCAATGTGTTGGCTAACCCGAAACTGCACACCTTCAGCCTGCATTTGCGCGAGGCGACGATCAATATGCGATTTCTCCAGTTTGAAATCCGGTATGCCGTATCTGAGCAGTCCGCCGATACGGTCATTCTTTTCAAATACGACGACATCGTGACCAACCCGCGCCAGCTGCTGTGCAGCGGCGAGTCCCGCCGGGCCCGAGCCGACAACCGCAACCCGTTTGCCCGTCTTGCGTTTAGGCGGCTGAGGTACGACCCACCCCATCTCCCAGCCTTTATCGATGATGGCGTGTTCGATGGACTTGATACCAACCGCATCATCATTGATGTTCAGGGTGCACGAAGCCTCGCATGGTGCCGGGCACACACGACCGGTGAACTCCGGAAAGTTATTGGTGGAGTGAAGCGTGTCGAGAGCTTCCTGCCAATTCTGGCGAAAAACTAAATCATTGAAGTCGGGAATGATATTGTTGACTGGACAGCCTGACTGGCAAAAAGGGATACCGCAATCCATGCAACGTGCGCCCTGCATCTTGGCTTCTTCGTCAGATAGATGCAGGACAAACTCCTTGTAGTTTTTGACCCGCTCCGCCGCAGGGAGCGCGGGCTCGCTGAGCCGGTCAAATTCTTTGAAACCAGTGACTTTTCCCATTTATGACTTTCCGTGGTTTACGTGTATCGCGATTGACCCAGCAGCAGGACGGCTGCCGAGCAAACGTAATGTTGTTCAGATCAAGCTGCCGCCTGTCGGGCAAGCGACGATTTTTTAGCGGCTAGTTCCTTTAAAGCGCGCCGATACTCAGTCGGCATTACCTTGACGAATTTCGGCAGCCACACCGCCCAGTTGGCGAGGATAGTCTTGGCACGCTCACTGCCGGTATAACGTGCATGGCGTTCGATGAGCGACATCAGGATGTCGATGTCGGCGCGCCCGAGATGACTTTCAGGCGACGCCTTGTCTGCCGGCGCTTCGAGTCCGACCATCGCCATGTTGCAACGTTGATTGAACTGCCCGTCCTCATCGAGGACGTATGCGACTCCACCCGACATGCCGGCGGCGAAGTTGCGACCGGTTGCACCCAGCACCACTACGGTACCGCCGGTCATATACTCACAACCGTGATCACCCATGCCCTCAACCACGGCAAATGCGCCTGAGTTGCGGACACAAAACCGCTCCCCCGCCACGCCACGGAAATACGCTTCACCGGCGGTGGCACCGTACATGACCGTGTTGCCGACAATAATGTTGTCGGTCGGGTCGCCTTTGAACCCGGCATTCGGCCTAACGAAGATCTTGCCGCCGCTCAGGCCCTTGCCGACATAGTCATTGGCCTGGCCGGTTAGGTCGAGAGTAATGCCGTGTGCCAGGAATGCGCCAAAACTCTGGCCCGCTGTGCCGGTTAGCTTTACGGTAATCGTGTCGTCCGCCAAACCATTGTGGCCATAACGCCTAGCCACAGCCCCGGATAGCATTGCCCCCACGGTACGGTTAAGGTTGCGAACCGTCGTATTGATCACGACCTTTTCTTGTTTCTCCAGTGCGGGTTTGGCCTCTGCAATCAACTGATTATCGAGAGCGCTGTCGAGGCCATGATCCTGCGTTTCGTTATGCAGGCGGGACACCTCTTTTGGCATCGCTGGCAGATGGAAAATTCGCGAAAAATCGAGCCCCTTCGCTTTCCAATGGTTAATACCTTTGACAGTATCCAGTAAGTCCGCTCGGCCAATCAGTTCATTGAATGATCGGACACCGAGACTTGCCATGATCTCGCGGACCTCCTCCGCGACAAAAAAGAAGTAATTCACGACGTGTTCAGGTTGACCGGAGAATTTCTTACGTAGATCCGGGTCTTGTGTCGCGACCCCGACGGGGCAGGTGTTGAGAGGACACTTCCGCATCATGATGCAGCCCTCAACTACCAGCGGCGCGGTGGCAAAACCGAACTCGTCCGCCCCCAACAACGCGCCAATTACGACATCTCGGCCTGTCTTTAATTGTCCGTCTACCTGCACCGCGATACGGCCTCTCAAGCGGTTTAACACCAGCGTTTGCTGCGTTTCTGCTAGGCCTAACTCCCAGGGGGTGCCGGCATGCTTGATAGACGAAACAGGTGAAGCGCCCGTGCCGCCGTCATGACCAGCGATGGTGACATGGTCTGCCTTCGCCTTCGCCACACCGGCGGCAACCGTACCAACGCCAACTTCGGACACAAGCTTTACGGATATCGAGGCCGCCGAATTGGTATTCTTCAGATCGTGAATCAACTGTGCGAGATCCTCAATGGAATAGATATCGTGGTGAGGCGGCGGGGAAATGAGTTCCACGCCGGGGGTTGAGAAGCGGAGCTTGCCGATGTACTCGGATACCTTGTGCCCTGGAAGTTGCCCGCCTTCGCCCGGTTTCGCACCTTGGGCCATCTTGATTTGAATCTGATCTGCTGATTGCAGGTATTCTGCGGTTACGCCAAATCGTGCAGAGGCAACCTGTTTGATTTTCGACCTTAATGAGTCCCCCTTGTGCAGGGGGATGTCCGTGACAACGGCATCGCCAAGCCTGCTCTTGAGCGTTTCGCCATCCCTCTGGATTGCGATGAAGCGCTTAGGATCTTCGCCACCTTCGCCAGTGTTTGACTTTCCGCCAATGCGGTTCATGGCTACGGCGAGCGTTGCATGTGCCTCTGTTGAGATCGATCCCAGTGACATCGCACCAGTCGCGAATCGTTTGACAATTTCCTTTGCAGGCTCAACTTCATCAAGAGGAATTGCCGGGCCTAGCGGTTTCAGATCAAACAAACCCCGCAGCGTCATATGGCGCTTAGTTTGGTCGTTAATGATCTTCGCGTATTCCTTATAGGTGTCGTAGGAATTCTTTCGCGTCGAATGTTGTAGCTTCGCAATGGCCTCGGGCGTCCACATATGCTCTTCGCCTCGTACACGGAAGGCATATTCGCCGCCGGCATCCAGCTGGGTACGCAGCACCGGGTCGTCGCCGAATGCTTTGGTGTGCAAGCGCATCGCCTCTTCCGCGATTTCGAAGATGCCGATGCCTTCGACATTCGATGCGGTGCCGGTGAAGTATTGTTTGACGAAAGCCGACGATAGTCCGACCGCTTCAAAAATCTGCGCGCCGCAGTAGCTTTGGTAGGTCGAGATGCCCATCTTGGACATTACCTTAAGCAGGCCCTTCGATACCGCTTTGATATATTTCCTTTCAGCCTGGTGTTTGTCGTAATCGCCCAAGTAGTCGTTCAGGTTATGCAGCGTTTCCAACGCGAGGTAGGGGTGAACCGCAGCAGCACCGTAGCCACCCAGCAGGGCAAAGTGGTGCACTTCACGCGCCGAGCCGGTTTCAACGACCAGCCCGGTGGAAGTACGCAATCCTTTGCGCACGAGATGCTGGTGAATACCGGCGACAGCGAGTAATGCGGGAATCGCGACGCGTTCTGCGTTGACCAGTCGATCCGTGACAATCATGAGATTGAATCCCAGCCGAATTGCGTCTTCCGCGTGCGCACACAGACTCGCCATCGCCGCTTCGATGCCTTCTGGTCCCCACGCTGCCGGGTAGGTAATGTCAAGCTCTTCGCTGCGAAGGTAACCGCCGGTAAACAAATCGATATGGCGGATTTTTTCCATATCTGAAGTGGTCAGCACCGGCTGGGGCACCTCAAGCCAGCGCCCGGGGTCGGTATGGTGGATGTCGAGGAGATTCGGGCGCGGGCCGATGGTAATCGCGGTGGACATCACCAACTCTTCGCGGATCGGATCAATCGGTGGATTCGTGACCTGCGCAAACAGCTGCTTGAAATAGTGGTACAGGTTGCGCGGCTTATCCGACATCACCGCGAGCGGAGAATCGTTGCCCATTGAACCTGTGGGCTCGATACCATTTTGCGCCATTGGCACCAAGATCACCTTGAGATCTTCTTGCGAATAACCGAATGCTTGTTGTCGATCCAACAAGCTCACGGAAGACGGAACGGCGGGTGCCGGCTCTGGCAGATCATCAAGTCGAATGCGCGCCTGTTTCACCCATTCAAGGTAGGGTTTTGCTGTGGCAAGCTCGCGCTTTAGCTCGTTGTCGTCGATGACCTTGCCGCGTTCGATGTCAACCAAGAACATCTTGCCCGGCTGCAACCGCCACTTCTTGACGATTTTTTCTTCTGGAATATCGAGTACCCCGGCTTCGGATGCGAGCACTACCATATCATCGTCGGTCAGGATGTAGCGGGCGGGGCGCAGTCCGTTGCGATCCAATGTGGCACCGATCTGACGACCGTCGGTAAAGGCCATCGCAGCAGGACCGTCCCACGCTTCCATCAGTGTTGCGTGATATTCGTAGAATGCCTTGCGATCCTCATCCATCAACTTATGGCCGCTCCACGCTTCGGGGATCATCATCATCATGGCGTGGGCCAACGAATAACCGCCCATCACCAGCATTTCTAGGCAATTGTCGAAAGACGCGGAATCAGATTGGCCGTCATAAATCAGAGGCCAGATTTTTTTCAGGTCTTCTTTCAGGACCGGTGAGGCAATCGCTTGCTGGCGCGCCCGGATCCAATTGACGTTGCCACGCAGTGTATTGATCTCACCATTATGCGCGACCATACGAAACGGATGCGCCAAGTCCCAGGTTGGGAAGGTGTTGGTCGAGAAGCGCTGGTGGACAAGTGCGAGCGCGGTGACCATGGTCGGATCCTGCAGGTCAGTGTAGTACTTGCCAACTTGGTCTGCCAGCAGCATGCCCTTGTATACAACGGTGCGTGTTGAGCATGACGGTACATAGAACTCTTTGCCATGGCGTAAGTTGAGTGCCTGAACGGCGTGGCCGGAACGTTTGCGAATGATGTAGAGCTTTCGTTCCAAATCATCTTGCGACATTTCACTTGTGCCGCGGCCAATCAAGACCTGGCGAATCACCGGCTCGACGGCAATGGTCGCCTGTGACAGGCCCTCGTTATTGGTAGGGACGTCGCGCCACCCCAACAACAATTGTCCCTCGGCTTGGATTGCCCGTTCAATTTCCTGTTCACAGGCCATGCGAGAGGCTGGCTCCTGCGGCAGAAAGACCATCCCCACACCGTACTGTCCAACTGCCGGTAGAGTAATGCCTTGTTTTCCGCAAACCCGTCGCATGTGTAGATCGGGCAATTGAATCAGAATGCCTGCGCCGTCGCCGAGCAGCGGGTCATATCCCGTCGCGCCGCGATGGGAGAGGTTATCGAGAATCTTCAAGCCCTGCGCAACTAAGGAGTGGGATTTATTCCCCTTGATGTTGGCGATGAATCCCACCCCGCAGGCGTCGTGTTCATGGTCAGGATGGTAAAGCCCTTGAGCGGGTGGAGAGGAGTGCACTTGTTGGTGAGGCATGGGAAAATTTCTCCGATTCTGACATTGCGGGTCAAGCTGCTCGGGCGCGTGAAGGTACGATTACGCGAAAACCATAGGGCTGATGTAACTGGTGTCCATATCGAGTCGGCTTGTGGCCGAAAACCAGTGATGCCGGAGAATTGCGCCAAGGTTGTGCGGCACGCAGGGCAGCTGGATTTAGACAGAGTGTGCATCATAGCGCCCAAATTGGTGCGCCGCAATAATGCAGGCGCTCGAGGCATCCAAAGAATCGAGCTGATGGCGCGGTTTAGTGTGCCAGGCCGTCTCGGCACGGCAACTGCGGCGCGACTATTCTGGGCACACGATATTGGCCATAGCCCCTTGCGTATAAGTAAAAGTTGCGCTTTAATAATCTTATGTAACCGTATAATTATGAAGAAATTTGTGTGCGAATTTCCAAGGTCCTGCATCGCAGGGTTAGTTGGGCCGTCGGTTGATGCAAGTTTCTCTCTCAATCGATGATAAGCGAGGGATACGCTGTGACTGATCAAATTCACACTGGTACCGCGAACGACAACATCCGTAGGCTTACGTGGCGGGGGCGTGGCTTGATCGTTGTGCTCATCCCGGTATTGTCTGCACTCCTTTCCGCCTGCGGTGGTGGCGGTGTATCGGGCAGCATCGGTTCAGGCGGCACTGGCCCGAGCACTGGCACTCCAACGTTGACGCTTACCCTAACCGACCCAATCACTAACGCGGCTGTCACCACTGTTGCGCCGGGTAAACCCGCAAAAGTGAACGCGACGTTCAGAACCGGTGCCAACGCGCCGATTGCTGGCGCAGTCGTCACTTTCCGCACCGATAATACCCTTGGCTCTTTTGTGCCCACAAACGCAGCCGCCGTGACTGACGCGACGGGCGTCGCCTCGGTGCTTCTATACCCTTCGA
>JBEILF010000018.1:0-26027 GCA_040379385.1 Burkholderiales bacterium
ACATCACCCCCGAGCCCAACCAGCCGAGGTACGTCATGCCCCCTGAAGGAGCTTGTTCCAGAAAAAATTTCCATTCCATGGTGCGCCGTCTCCCCTGGCTTTTCGATGGACCGATGTGAACACGAACGTAGACGCGAACCCGCGCACTCCGTACCCCATTTCCGCAAAATTACTCACACACGCCGATTTGTTTCCAATTTACCCTAGCGACCGACAGCCCCTTGCCGCGCCGATGCAACAAAAAGGGGAATCAATTGCTCGATTCCCCTCATCTTACTTGATACTTGCGTGCTTGCTACCAGACGCAAATATTGACTCGTTAACTCACTCTGGCAGTGCTTGGCTCTGGAATGTGGATTTGAGCAATGGGCTCATTGGCATGCCCATCGTTGCGCCGTCAGGCAGTTTGCCAACGAACCACTTGTCGTAGATCTTGTTGATGTCGCCCGACCGGAACAAGGCAGACAAGGCGCGTTTCACCGCTAGCGCGAAGTCAGCGTCGTTGCGACGATGCATGATCGCGTACGGGTCGTAGGAGAGGTAATCCCCGACCACGGCGAAGTCAGCTGGCTTCTTCGATTTGGCAACCAAGCCATAGAGAAGAACGTCGTCCAGCGCAAAGGCGGCGGCACGGCCGGATTCAACGGTCAGGAAAGATTCACCGTGGTCCTTGGCCGACAGGAACTTCATGCCGAGGTTCTCCGCGTCGTTCAAGGCTTTAATCACGCGTTCGTTGGTGGTGCCCTGAGTGACAACCACTGTCTTGCCCTTAAGGTCTTTGTAGCTCTTGATTTTGGATGACTTCTTCACCACCAGCTTGGTGCCAGTGACGAAGGTGGTCGGTGCAAAATCAACCTGCTCTTGACGCTTTAGCGTGTTGGTGGTCGAACCGCATTCAAGGTCGATGGTGCCATTGGCCATCAACGGAATGCGCGTCTGCGAGGTGACTGGATTCATCTTCACCGCCAGCGTCGGCATGTTCAAGGTCTTTTTAACCTCCTCGACGATTGCCATACACAGATCCATCGAGTAGCCGATTGGCTGCTGCTTTTCGTCCAAGTATGAGAATGGAATGGAGGTTTCCCGGTGACCGATGGTGATGGTGCCGCTATCCTTGATTTTCTTTAATGTACCGGTTAACTCCTGTGCAATCGCCGGGGTGATGATGAGCGCGGTAGATAGCAGTGCCGCGCTAACTTTTGATAGTCGTTTAAGATTCATCATGAGTGGAAATCCTCGCTTTGGTGTGGAACCGAATGGGTGGTGTTGTTGTTCGATGTCGAACCGGAAACCCGGACGCAGCCGCCTAAAATCTGAGGTGCTGCCGACACAAAATGCGCTGGACACATTTCACTGATGAGTTTACTAGCTTTCCGTTGCTTGGGAACGGCTTGTTTGGCTGGGCGGCTTGGCATAATGACAAAGTAAAGCCATCTGGTTGGCGAGTGGCGTCCGGACAAATGGAGAAAGTATGGAATTAGTATTGTGGCGCCATGCCGAGGCGGAAGACGAAGCGGCGACCGATCACCTACGGAATTTGACGCCCAAGGGACGCCGCCAAGCGAAAAAAATGGCCGATTGGTTCGCGGGGCAGATCGGAGGCCAGTGGGGTGATTGGTTGCTGATTGCCAGTCCGGCCAATCGGGCTCAGCAAACAGCCGAAGCGCTCGGACAGCCGTTCGTCACTGAGCCACGGATCGCACCTGATGCCCCGGTGGAGGCGGTGCTGAAAGCCGCCGGATGGCCATCCGGTGGGGCCGACCGAAAGATAATGGTGGTTGGACACCAGCCAACACTAGGTATGGTGGCGGCACAACTGCTCGATGGCAGCAGCGGTTACTTGAGCGTCAAAAAAGGTGCCATGTGGTGGTTTGAAACACGCCATCGTCAGGCAGCGATGCAGACAGTGCTCAAGGCGATGGTGACGCCTGAAACGGTGTAATCGGTTCATGCCGGTGCAGCCAGCTCACTTCGCTCAATGGCGAGTGTCACCCCCAGCGAACGCCATTCAGCCACTTCTTGGGCTAGCTCATAATCGGTCAGATCGTGGTCGGCCAGCCAGGTGCCATCCACAGATAAGCCGAAGCTATCTGCGCTCGTCGCCCGGGACAGCATAAATCTTTTGGTCGAGACGGCGCGCCGACTGCGAGAGAGCAAGACAGCGAGTCGGATACACAGTGCTTCCCGGACAAAATCCTCGCCGATGCCGGTGTCCGTGACAAGCTTGCTTAACTTGCCGCGTTGGGCGAGAACCAATCTTGCCAGCGCCGCCTGTTCGCGTTTCGAAAAACCCGGCATGTCCGCGTTGGCGAGCACATAAGCAGAATGTTTATGGAAGCCTGCTTGCGCGATGGTCATGCCGATCTCGTGTAAGCGGGCCGCCCATGCCACGCGTTGCCTCGACGAGGCAATCAGTGTCCGTTCAAGTTCAGAGGTGGCCGGCGCATGGATCTGGTCGAAGAAATGAAGCGCCAAGCTAAGCACCCGGTCCGCCTGTGCTTGATCGACGTGATAACGACGTCCAAACTGTTCAACGGTCGATTCGCGGACGTCGCTCTGGTGCGCACGACCCAACATATCGTACAAAACGCCGTCGCGTAGCGCCGCATCTACCGGCAGCATTTCGGTGAGATCGAACTCCTCGAAGATAGTCAGCATAATCGCCAGTCCACCGGCAAGTACCGGGATTCGATCTGCCTTGATGGCAAGGCCTAGCCGATCAAAGCTGCCCGCCTTGAGCGCACGGTCGCGTAGCGATTCGAGCCCTTGTCGGGTGATTGCGCCTGCCGACATGCCCTGATCACTGATGATGCCGGCGAGCGCTTTGGCTGTACCCGATGAGCCAAACACCTCTCGCCAGCCTTCCTTCTTGAAGCTCGCACGAATTTGCTCCAACTCTTTGCGCGCCGCCAGCTGCGCGTCTTTCATCCGGCGTTTGTCGATTTCGCCATTGGGAAAGTAGACGGATGAGTAGCTGACACAGCCCATGTACAGGCTGTCGACGAGTTTTGGCTTGAGGCGGTGGCCAATGATGAACTCGGTCGATCCCCCGCCAATATCGACGACCATACGATTGTGGCTCGAAGGCGGCAGGGTTTTTGCCACGCCCACATAAATGAGGCGAGCTTCTTCGCGGCCCGCAATCACTTCGATCGGAAAGCCGAGAATTAGCTCTGCTTGGCGGACAAACTCATGCGCGTTCTTGGCCACCCGCAACGCGTTGGTGCCGACCACCCTGACGCGATCCTTGGACATTCCGCGTAAGCGTTCGGCAAATAGACGCAGAGTGGCAAGGGCGCGTTCCGCCGTCGGTGCGTCGATATCCTTGTTGTCGGTGATACCCGCTCCCAGTCGCACGGTTTCCTTCATCGAGTCCAGCGGGTAGAGCACGTCGTCCACCACACGGGCAATTTGTAGGTGAAAGCTGTTGGAGCCGAGGTCGACAGCGGCGAGGGTAGTCAGAGACATTTCTATTGTCGTTCTTTTAGTGCCTCAGTATCGCATAGCGGATTGCGCTTTCCGCTATCGCGTACTGTCAAAAAACTGCAATACTAATGTCTTATGGTGAAGACAACACAAAAACGAAAGCAAGGATCCAAGATGGGCACTTCGCGCGCCGCGCCGCCTACATCTCCAAGCGCTACGTCCCGAGCCGTCACGCGTGCTTCCGCGCAGTTTCTCAACCGTGAGCTGCAAATGTTGGCGTTTAACCGGCGCGTGCTCGCACAGGCAGAAAATGAATCGGTGCCGCTGCTCGAACGCCTGAAGTTCTTGTCGATTGTGTCGTCCAATATGGACGAATTTTTTGAAATCCGCGTAGCCGGCCTCAAGGAACAGATCAAACTCGGCTCTTCGACTCGGACGACCGATGGCCGCACCCCGAAAGAGGTTTATCGTCTTATCGTTTCGGTCGCCCACGCGATTGTCGAGACCCAATATGCACTTTTGAACGAAGTGGTGCTACCCCGCTTGGCCGAAGAGGGAATCCGCTTTATCCGGCGAGCGCAGTGGAACCCGGAACAGCAGGCTTGGGTGAAGGATTTTTTCTTCCGCGAGATGATGCCGGTGTTAACGCCGATTGGACTCGACCCGTCCCATCCATTTCCGCGGGTGTTCAACAAGAGTTTGAACTTTGCCGTGGAGTTGTCCGGACGCGATGCTTTCGGTCGCGACTCAAAGCGGGCGATTGTCCAGGCGCCGCGGGTTCTGCCAAGGGTGATCAAGCTGCCTGCGGAAGTTACTGATGGAGAAAACGACTTTGTTTTTCTCAGCTCCATTCTCCATGCACATGTCGGCGAATTGTTCTCCAGCATGGAAGTGCTGGGCTGCTATCAGTTCCGGGTAACGCGAAACTCAGACTTGTTTGTAGATGAAGAAGAAGTAAAGAATCTGCGCCTTGCCCTACAAGGCGAACTCCCGCAGCGACATCTGGGGGATTCGGTAAGGCTGGAAGTGGCAGACAACTGCTCTGAAGATATGGTGCAGTTTCTTCTTACGCAGTTTGATCTAGCGGAATCAGACCTCTACCGAGTCAACGGGCCGGTAAATCTCGTCCGACTGATGAACGTACCGGACCAAGTTGCTCGGCCAGACCTTAAGTTTCGAACATTTGTCCCCGGCCTACCGAAGGCACTACAGAAGGTCGCCAAGGGGAAGGACATCTTTGACGCGCTGAAGAAACAAGACATCTTGCTGCACCACCCTTTTGAGAGTTTCACGCCGGTCATCGAGTTCATTCAACAGGCCGCGCGCGATCCCTCGGTGGTGGCGATCAAACAAACCGTGTACCGGACGGGAACCGATTCGGTCATCATGGAAACGCTGATCGACGCTGCGAGCCGCGGAAAGGAAGTCACCGTCGTGGTTGAATTAATGGCGCGGTTTGATGAAGAAGCCAATCTTAACTGGGCCTCCAAACTGGAAGAGGTCGGTGCCCATGTGGTCTACGGCGTTGTTGGCCACAAGACGCACGCCAAGATGGCGCTAATCGTACGACGCGAACTTGTGGACGAAGACAGCGGCAAACACGTGCTGCGCCGCTATGTTCATCTTGGAACCGGCAACTATCATCCGCGTACCGCGAGGCTTTACACAGACTTCGGACTGTTGACGGCCAATGAGGCAATTTGCGCAGACGTAAACGAGGTCTTCACCCAGCTCACCGGGCTCGGCAAGGCGACAAAACTTTCGCAGGTCTGGCAGTCGCCGTTTACCCTACACGCTGGTGTGATTAGGTCAATTGAGCATGAAATCAAGTTTGCGAAACCAGCGCCTTCCCGCCGCAAGGCCGTCGGCAAGGCAGCAGCGGCGACGCCGCCGAATGCAAAGACGTCGGGACGCATCATTGCCAAACTAAATTCACTGGTTGAGCCACAAGTCATTGAAGCGTTATATAGGGCGTCGCAGGCTGGCGTAAGAATTGACCTGATTGTGCGCGGAGTGTGCGCTCTTCGGCCCGGCGTGAAGGGACTTTCTGACAATATTCGAGTACGTTCTGTCGTTGGTCGGTTTCTAGAGCACACGCGCGTCATGTACTTTGGCAATGGTGGTGATCCGGTGGTGATGCTGTCAAGCGCCGACTGGATGGAGCGCAACTTCTTTCGACGCATCGAGTTGTGTTTCCCTGTCAATGATCGGAAACTTAAGCGTCGTGTGATCGAAGAGGGCTTAAACGCCTATTTGTCGGATAACGCCGAAGCGTGGGAGATGGATAGCGACGGCGTGTATACCGCAACCAAGCCGCGTTCCGCTAAACAACGCAATGCCGCCCAGGAAAACCTGCTTCTGTTATTGGCCGATACCGAATAGTTTGCGGCGACGCGCTATTCTGCGTCGCTTGCCAGTTCGGTCATTACATCAGCTGTCTTATACGGCTGGTGCTCGTTAAGTTCGTCAACATAACGCTCGATGCCGTTGGATTCACGACGCAGGAAATCCGTGACCGCGCTCGCAAATCGCGGATCTTTGATCAAGTGCGCGGAAGCGCACTTTACCGGCACAAACCCGCGCGCCAGTTTGTGTTCGCCTTGGGCACCGCCCTCAAATAATGTGAGACCATTTTCGATACAGTATTCAATAGTCTGGTAGTAACAGGTCTCAAAGTGCAGCCCGGAGACAAACTCGCTCGCCCCCCAATATCGACCGAACAAGGTCGTTTTGTTTACTAAGTTGAGGCTTGCGGCGATGGGAGCACCGTCTTTCTCGGCGATTACCATCAAGACATTTTTGCGCATACGCTCGCCAATCAGCGCGAAGAATAGCCGGTTGAGATACGGCGTTGAGCGATGAGCATGGTAAGTGGATTGATAACAAAGGTAGAACAGATCCCAGTCGGCGCTGGTCAGGTTAGGCCCCGACACCCGGCGTAAAGTGACCCCGGCACCGGCAACGCGCCGCCGTTCCTGCTTAATTCGTTTTCGCTTATCGTGGCTCATGCGCGAAAGAAAATCTTCGAAATTGCAGTAGTTATCGTTGCGCCAATGAAACTGCACCGCTTGTCGCGCCAGTAGGCCGTGTGACGCGATCAATGCCTGCTCATCTTCTGTAGGGAACAGAATGTGCAGGGATGACACATCGCTTTGTTTGGTGATTTGCATCGTCGCAGCGAGCAGCAGTTCGCGGTCTTGCCGGTTTGCGGCGAGTAGTCTCGACCCGGTGCAGGGGGTAAACGGTATCGCGCAGAGCAGTTTGGGGTAGTAGTCAAGCCCTGCGCGTTGGTAGGCGTCGGCCCATGCCCAATCAAACACGTACTCGCCGTAGCTGTGAGCCTTCATGTAAAGAGGCACTGCACCCGCCAGTTCGGGTGTGCCGGCCACATCACGTTCAAGCAGGACAAATTGCGGTAGCCATCCGGTTGCGGCAGTAGTACATCCGGCATCAATCATCGATTGCAACCAGGCGTGTTTGAGCGTCGGATTGTCTGCCGTGAGAACGTCCCACTTGTCCGGCGAGATAGCCGAAAGTGAATCAACGACGCGAATGGTGAAATTTGCCATCCTCCGATTATGCGTACTTGGCAGTCCTATAATGAATGCAACTCACTTTTGCGGAGTTTTTCTGGGGGCTCTATGAAAATCGCGATTGCACAGGTCAACCTGATGCTCGGTGACCTTAACGGAAATGTCGACCGTTTGATTGCCGAAGCCATAAAGGCGCGAAATGCCGGGGCTTCGCTGATCGTCACTCCCGAGTTGGCGCTGTGCGGCTACCCGCCGGAGGACTTGCTGTTCCGCCACGACTTTCGTCTCGCCTGCGCTGGGGCGCTGCAACGGCTTTGTGCTGCCATTGATGGGATCGCCATGGTGGTCGGACATCCGCACCTGGTTGCGGTGCCAGAGGAGGGCCGCGAGCGGCTGTTTAACGCGGCGTCCTTGATCAGAAATGGACATATCGTCCACAGTTACCTGAAGCAGCGACTCCCGAACTATCAAGTTTTTGACGAAAAACGCTATTTTGAGACCGGCCATAAGCCGTTTGTGTTTGAGCTCGACGGCCACAAGATCGGTGTGCTGATTTGTGAAGATGTCTGGTTTCCGCAGCCGGTGGCGGCGACGGTGAGGGCTGGTGCTGAACTCATCGTGGTGCCAAACGCCTCACCCTATGATGTTCAAAAGCTTGAGACGCGCTACGACGTGGTCAGAAGCCGTGTCGCGGAAACGGGTGTGCCGATTCTGTATGCGCACTGGACAGGGGGGCAAGACGAGCTCATATTTGATGGCGCTTCGTTTGGCGTTAATGCGGATGGAAACATTGGCTACCAGGAAAAATCGTTTGAAGAGGCGCTGGGTATAGTCGAGTTTGTTGATGGGACGATACAGGGTGCCGTTCATCCAACGCTTGCGCGTGTTGAAAACGTCTATCATGCATTGGTGTTGGCGCTGCGGGACTACGTCAATAAAAACGGATTTCCCGGCATACTGCTGGGGCTGTCCGGGGGGGTGGATTCAGCGCTGACACTTGCCATTGCGGTCGATGCGCTTGGCGCATCAAGGGTGAGGGCGGTGATGATGCCGTCCGCGTATACGGCGCAAATTTCGCTTGATGATTCGCGTGAGATGGCCGCGATACACGGCATTACGTACGAGGAAATCACCATTACACCTGTGTTCGAGGCATTCAAGACTGCGCTGTCGGGGGCGTTTGCCGGACGCGCCGAGGACACGGCGGAAGAAAATATCCAGGCCCGGATTAGGGGAACGATGTTGATGGGGCTATCAAATAAATTCGGTGCGATGGTTGTGACCACCGGCAACAAGAGTGAGATGGCGGTCGGTTACTCAACCTTGTACGGCGACATGGCGGGCGGCTACGCCATTCTCAAAGACGTCTCAAAAACACTCGTCTACGAGCTTTGCCAGTGGCGGAATACCCAGTCGCGCGTCATTCCCGAGCGCGTCATTACGCGTCCGCCGTCAGCGGAGTTACGACCGGACCAGAAAGATCAAGACTCGCTGCCCGACTACGCGACGCTCGATCAGATTGTCGAGCTGTACATGGAGCAGGATCGTGCTCCATCGGCGATAGTGGCGGCGGGCTTCTTGCAGGCCGACGTTGATCGTGTGACCAAGTTGCTAAAAATGAACGAATACAAGCGGCGTCAAAGCCCGGTAGGCGCTAAGATAACGCGCCGTGGGTTCGGCAAGGACTGGCGTTATCCGATCACGTCGAAGTATTGGCCCAAGTAAAGAAAGACCCCAAACAATCCCCACCATCGCAGAGGAGCCCATGAAAAAAATTGAAGCTGTCGTTAAGCCATTCAAGTTAGATGAGGTTCGCGAGGCCCTAACCGCGCTCGGCTGTTCAGGGTTAACGGTCACCGAGGTGAAGGGATTCGGTCGCCAGAAGGGGCACACCGAGCTCTACCGGGGGGCCGAGTACACGGTAGATTTCCTGCCCAAGGTTAAAGTGGAGGTGGTGGTTGCCGATGAATTGGTTGAGAAAGCCATCGACGTCATTATCAAGGCGGCTAGCACGGGAAAGATCGGCGACGGCAAGATCTTTGTTTTGCCCGTAGCACAGGTGGTGAGAATTCGTACCGGTGAGGTCGGTAATGACGCGATCTAGGGGCGGCAAATGGGAATTGCCTGCGTTATGCTATTGTCTCGTTTTGCACGCAGATTGGGGTTTCCCGAATAATAAGGAGAAGAGATGTTGCTCGCAATTTTTTATGTGTTCGCCATTCTATGTATCATCCTCTACTACACTGGGCATTTGAAGCGCTGGAAATGCGAATGGATCTTGCTTGTGCTCGCGATCGCCGTCTTCCCCGCTGTACTACTTCTCTGATATGCCCCCAAGATAGATGATTGCCAAAGGAAAAAGCCCGCGCCATTCATAGGAATGGTTGTTCTGACTTCGGTTTGGTGGTCGCGCGAGCCGAAATCAAAACTCCCCGTCCGGTGGCCGTTTCCAACGGGTTTTGCTCGAAACCCACCGTCCCGCCTAGGGTTTATGCGCTAGCCGACCCGCCGGATCCTGTCTGTAGAACAGCGCAAGCTGTGCATATACTTCTGGATAGGCGCGTTTGATTTGCTGTGGCAATTCAAAAAACGCTTCCGAGACTACCGCGAAAAACTCTGCTGGGCTTTGACTTGCGTAGGGATCCATCGGTAGCATTGATAGAGCCGCACCGCCATCATCCGCTTCCGCAGCATCAGCCTCGTCCGTCTTGGCGCAAAAGTCCAAGTAGGCGGCTTGAAACACCTGTTGCCAATGTTTGTTCGACATGGTCCTGTGTAACGGTGGAAAGCCGTTTGCGTCACCGTTCAACATATCGAGCTTGTGCGCAAATTCGTGGATGACGACGTTGTGTCCGGCGACGGCGTCCGCCGAACCAACACGCGCGACGTCCTCGTAAGACAAAATGACTGGCCCGCCTAACCATGCTTCACCCGCCAGCGTCTCGCGGGTGGTGTGCACCAAGCCAATGTCATCTATCACCTCTCGTTCTGGACGAAACTGCCCAGGGTAGACGATGATGTCCGACCACCCACTGAAGTAGTCGATGCCGAGTTCGAGAACGAGAATGGAAGCTTGCGCGGCGATTTCGACGCGCATCTTGTCTGTCAATGGCATATTGGCCATACCAATGATCGATTTTTGCGCGAGGAAGTCTGAGGCGACGAGCCGCAGCCGGCGATTTTCCTCCGCTGTGAGGCCATGCATAAACGCGTATCCGTCTGTGGCTTGCAGCCAAAGTGTCTCGTCAATGACGGGCACCGGCTTCTTTACCCAGGCAGTTAGTTTACGTAGTAGGCTCATTGCTCTGCCGCCACTTCTGTCGCAGGCGGCGTCAGGCTATCGGCAATCGCCTCTGCCAGTTTTTCCACTGATAGCGGCGCGGAACCTTCTGCTTTGTTGTTGATGGTCACAAAGCTTGCGTAGCCAGCACGGGCGGCGCTGGCGACAGCGACGGCAAGTGCTGAGCGGCTGCCCATGTCTTCGTCAACCAGTCGATTAAACGGGGAATACCGCGCCTTTGCATCCGCGTATTGAAACCCGGCGTGTAATGACCATCGGCAAATGAAATCGCCAGGCGGCATTTGCGCTGTCATCAGTTGGATTTGTGCGGCGGGAGAGGGCATCTTGGCATGACTTGCCACGCAAAAGTGCGTCGCGGTGGTGGTCAGGCACTTGAAAAAGCGAGAGGTCAGTAACTCGCGATCACGTACTTCAACAGCGTAAGGCAAACCGGGGGGCAGTTGATTGAGAAATCGATACAGCTGATTAATAAACGGGTCGGCATTGGCGGTAATTCGTCGACCTTGCGGCGGAAACTGAAAAACCAAGGGGCCGGTTGTAGCCCCAAGCCCGGCAGAGCAAGGGGCGATAAACTCTTCGATTGCGTATTCAACATTCAGAAAGTAGGGGCTTTCAGAGAATTCCCCCGTTTCACTGCGCACGTAGCTCGATGTGATCGCCATGGGCGCTTTGACCACAAACCGAAAGTCGGTTGGGACTTGTTCCGCATACTTCGCAAATTCGTGCTCCGCAAGGGGGGCATAAAAGGTTCGATCAATACTGACCGTACGCAGCAGTGGGTGAGCGGCATATGCGGCCAGCCCATCTTTGGCCAGGCGTGATTGCGTATAGCGGCTGCCGTAGACTAAACCTGCCCATCCGGGAAAAGACCAAGACGATGTGCCCAGCCGTATGTTGCCGGGAAGTCTCGCCGCCAGCATAGAAGCCGATTCCGTCGGCGTTGCCGCGACCGGCCGGCCGCCTGCACTATCCCCCGCTCGCCTGGCGCTGGCGGCCCTACGTGATTTTTGTGCCAGGTCTTCCTGCGATAAGCCGAACAGATCTGTCGTTGTTGTCTTGTTGGTCATCGTTGTACGATTTCGCCGCCTTAGCAGAAGACGACGACCGGGTATGTTAAGAGAATGGCTTGGCAGAGCCACTATTGCAAAGCCGTGAGCCGTGAGAACATGCACGCTATACGTGATGAGTCTGGAGTAACAATGCAAGTCAAGGATCAATCGGCTCGTTTGGAGCGTGGTGTTGGGTGGGTGCTGGTGTCCTTCTTGACGACATGGTGGGTATTCTGCCATCCAAGCAAAGCCATTGCCGATGTCGTTGCTGTGGCACCGGCGAGCGACCTTCGAAGCGTAGTGCTCACCGGCAAGATCGTGACCATGAATGCGGCGAGAGACGTTTGGCCGGAGGGCGCAGTATGGGTACACAACGGCGTCATCGTTGCCGCTGCACCTGATCGTATGACTCTCGAGGCGGCTATTGCCGGCACGCCGCAGGTTCAGGCGCTGCAGGCAGCACCGGTGGTGAGTGTGAACGGAGTGATCTATCCTGGGTTGATTGATCTACACAACCACCCTGAGTACGCTATCTACCCCCTGCTACCTATCAAACGCAAGTACAAAGATCGTTACGAATGGCGCTTTTACGACGACAACTATGCCCGCCGCATTACTAACCTGAACACGTTGTTGACGGCACCGCACTACCTTGATCTTGGCCTCGAAGTTGGCCGCTACGGTGAATACAAGGCGTTAGTTGGTGGAACCACATCCTTACAGGGGGCGCGGGCCAATCTCGCCTATGCAAAAGAGGAGTGTCTGGTGCGGAACATCGAAACGAGCCCGGTTGCCAGCCGCCTTGCTTTTTCTAGGGTGGATATCGGTCGCGACGCTGCCGAGTGGCAGCGGATGCTTGAGGAGCGTAACGCGGGCATCTTGGTGGTGCATTTGGCAGAGGGGGTGGGGCCGCGGATGGCAAACGAGTTTGAAGCGTTGAAGCGCAGCGGGCTGCTGGGGCCTGAGCTTGTGGCGATCCACGGTGTTGGACTCACCGGCATGCAATTCAAGCAGATGGCCCAGGCGGGGGCGAAACTGGTCTGGTCACCACTGTCCAATTTTCTCCTTTATGGCCAGACGGCCGACATTGCCGCAGCACGTGCCGCAGGTGTGAAGCTCTCGCTGGCACCCGATTGGACGCCGTCTGGGTCAAAGTCCATACTGGGCGAGCTGAAGGTGGCGGACTTGGTCAACATCCACCAGCTCGGTGGGGCGCTCTCTAGCCGCGAGCTGGTTGAAATGGTGACAGTCAATCCGGCAGAGGCAATGGGATGGCAAGGTAGGCTCGGCGCAATTGCGCCGGGTTACTTGGCAGATTTGGTGATCGTGGATGACACCGTGGATGATCCGTATCGAAATCTTGTCCTAGCAACAGAGAACAACGTCCGTCTCGTCATGATTCGCGGCGATGCGCTTTACGGCGATCAAGCGCTGATGGGGCTGTTTCGTGTCTCTGCGGTCCTTGAGGTGATAGCAGGAAGCGGGCAGAGCGCCTCATCACGTGCCTTGTCGCGTGTAAAGGTGCTCGCACCCAATTGTCCTTCGACTAGCCTGCCGACGATGAGCTTGCAAGAAACAACTAATAGATTACGACAAGCCTTGGCGCTGCGCCCGGCAGATGTTGCCAGACGCATTTCCATCGAGCAGTTCAGCAAAGATTTTCTTATTTGTGGTGCCGGGAAGCCAAACGACGTTCCCACTGCGACCGATGCGAAACGGTTGTTAGCCTGTCGATTTCAGTTGCCGTTCGAGACCACCCAACTCAGCCCGCTGACCACGAGTGCAGATCGGCAATTCTTTAGCACCCTTGTGCAAAATCCGAACATCCCAGACTATCTCAGGAAACTGCCGACGTACTATTCTCACGATCAGGGTGCCAGGCGTTCAACGACCCAATCGCCAGCCGGTGGCAGTCGGTGATTCATCTCGAGGCTGTTGTGCCGACGATATTGAATACGGTCATGCAGTCGGCTGGCCCTGCCTTGCCAAAATTCAAACAGTGACGGAATCAACCGGTACCCGCCCCAGAATGGCGGGCGCACTGGCGCGTCACCGAATTGTTCGGTAACTTCGGCGACGCGCTTTTCCAGCGTTTCGCGCGAACCGATCACCCGGCTTTGGGGGGATGCCCAGGCACCGATGCGGCTGCCAAGCGGGCGGACAGCGTAATAGGCGTCTGATTCGTCGGCGGCAACCCGCTCGACAACGCCCTCCAATCGAACCTGTCGTTCCAGTTCCGGCCAGAAAAATACCAAGGCGGCATGTGGATTTGCGGCAAGATCATTGCCCTTGCGGCTTGCATAGTTGGTAAAAAAAGACGCCCCATGTTCATTGAAGTCCTTGAGCAACACGATGCGCGCTGCGGGTCGATGTTCCGCATTTATCGTTGCCAAGGTCATTGCGTTGGCCTCCAAAACCTTGGCGGCGAGGGCCTCGGTAAACCATTTTTCAAACTGCTTGAACGGAGACGGATCAACATCCGACTCGTTGAGCGAAGCGAGCCGGTAGTCTTTGCGGATGTCTGCGAGTTCCATTTTCTTCTCAGCGATTCATAAGTTTTCTGGCCATACGTGCGATGCCAGATTCCACATTACCACTGGCAAGTATCGATATCTCAACCCAACGGAAGCCTGACGATTCGTCAGAAATCGTGATGTCAACGGCGGCGGCCACAAACAAGTAGCGCAGGTCGTAGTGCAAATGTGCCGGCTCGAGCGTGCCAAGTTTGCTGCGTTCCGGAATCGCGTGAACGTCGATGTCAAACAGACTCGTTGAGCCGCCACCGGCGATGGTTGCGCCGGTCTCCTCGAATGTCTCGCGGCGGGCAGCGGCAGCCGGGTCGAGGTCGCTATCGTCAACGTGACCACCTGGCTGTAGCCATTTGTCGAGTGTGGCATGGTGGAGCATCAATGCGTGGGAATGATCCTTGTTTACCAAAAACGCTGAGGCAGTGATGTGCCCGCTTTGGTTCGTTCTGCGCCAGAAATGGTCTGGATTTTGGCGGACAAAGTCCAACGTCTGCGTCAGATGCATGGACTCTACCTCGTCAATCGTACGGTAAGTTTGCAGTTGGCTGACAACGTCTCGATGATTCACAGAAACACTTTCAACGGCAATAGTTTGCGGTTTTGCATAGGGGAAACGGCTTTTTTAACGGTGATTGCTGCGCGCGATTACAACATGGATTGTGTGCTGTGCGGGGGCCGGGAAAGATTTTTCTACATCGAAACTGGAGTCTCGCAGACAGCAACAGTCGGCTGAATTGGCGTACGAACGGTTTTTCCCTATGAAACGGCTGGTGTAGTTAAAACAAAAATCTCAATAACCACTTGCACATGACGCAAAAGAATGCGTTATATTTGCGCCGTGGTACGCATTTGCACTATGAAAGTCGATTGCTTTTGACGGACATCGTGCAACATCCGACCGCTGCATTTTCAGGGATATCCTTGACAACACACTGGAGGAAGTACATGGCCGCAAAAAAACCAGCAGCAAAAAAGCCAGCAGCGAAGAAACCAGCTGCTAAGAAGCCGGCAGCAAAGAAACCTGCCGCAAAAAAGCCAGCAGCGAAGAAACCAGCCGCTAAGAAGCCGGCTGCAAAGAAACCAGCAGCAAAGAAACCAGCGGAGAAGAAGCCTGCCGCCAAGCGTAAGCCAAACGCAGCGTTCATGAAGCCAATGACACCTTCTAGCGTTTTGGCGGCTGTTGTGGGCGCTACCGCTATCCCACGCACTGAAGTGACCAAGAAACTTTGGGACTACATCAAGAAGAACAAACTCCAGGACGCCGTTAATCGCCGCATGATCAATGCTGACGAAAAACTCAAGGCTGTGTTTGGAGGCAAGAAGGTTGTCTCAATGTTTGAGATGACCAAACTTGTCGCATCACATCTGAAGTAGTAGACCAGCCTTCGATAAAGCCGGCTGTGCGCTCTGCCGCACACCGGCTTTTTTGTTTTCTATGCACCACCCGGCCCATCGCATGGATGCGGGCCTTGCTGTTAACGGAGAATCACCATGACCACCAATCGCACTGTTCGCTTGATCGCACGCCCAGTGGGGGAGCCCAAACACAGCGACTTCGTGTTTGCGGACGAACCGCTCCCCGCACTTGCGGAGGGGCAACTGCTTATCAAGAATTTGTACCTATCGCTAGATCCGGCCATGCGTGGCTGGATGAACGAGGGCAAATCCTATATCGAGCCAGTCGGGCTGGGTGAGGTCATGCGGGCGGGTGGCATAGGGCAAGTGGTTGAATCTAAAAACGCCAAGTTCGCACCGGGGGATTATGTCTCCGGGATGGCGAACGTTCAGACGTACTGTGTAACTGATGGCAAGGGGTGGGTCAAGGTCGATCCGAACTTGGCACCGCTGACCACTTATTTGAACGTACTGGGCATGCCAGGCATGACCGCCTATTTCGGGTTACTTGAGTCGGGGCAGCCGAAGGCGGGTGAGACGGTGGTGGTATCGGGCGCTACCGGTGCCGTCGGCTCGACGGTCGGACAGGTGGCGAAGATCAAGGGTTGCCGCGTGGTTGGTATTGCCGGCGGTGCGGAGAAATGCCGTATTGCGGTCGAGGAGCTCGGCTTTGACGCGTGCATTGATTACAAAAACGAGGATGTTCGGATCGGTCTGAAGCGCGAGTGTCCGAACGGGATTGACGTCTACTTCGATAACGTCGGCGGCGAGATCCTAGATACCGTTCTGACCCGCATCAACCTACGAGCACGCATAGTGATCTGTGGTGCCATCTCGCAGTACAACAACACCACGCCGATCAAGGGGCCGTCCAACTATCTTTCGTTGTTGGTGAATCGTGCGCGGATGGAAGGGATCGTTGTTTTTGACTACGCGCCGCGTTACAAGGAAGGTGCGCTTGCGATGGGCGCTTGGCTTAAGGAAGGCAAGATGAAATCCAAACAACACGTCGAGGAAGGTATTGATCGTTTCCCCGAGGTACTGATGAAGTTATTCAAAGGCGAGAATTTTGGAAAGTTGGTGCTGAAGGTCGGGTGATCGATTCGTCCAATGACCGTGTGCAAAGGCAGCGATCAGCTTGGATAGCGTTTCGCAACTCATTTAGTCGGAATAGGGCTTGGCTTCGCATCGCTGAGTTCGACCCTGCCAGCCAGTTCGGTGTCCTTTACCGCCTGCCGCACCGTCAGTTCTACCAACTCGACGACTCGCTTCGAAAGCACAGCGGTTTCGACACTTCAATTGACGTCGATTGTGCGGTTATCTGAATTGAATAGCTTCTTGTTTTCCGTCACCCTTCGCTTCTCGATGAGATTCAACGTTTTTGGGTCGAGCAACCAGATTTGAATGTACGAGTAAGGCGCGATGAAAAAGTTAGATTGCTCCAACTCGCCCTTTGAATTTGTGGTGGTGACGCTGCGGGCTGTTCGAAAGCCTTGACTACAACTGCTCGATGTCTCGTCGGTCGCCGAAATTCGGTCGTCGCCCTGGCACAAGGGCTCGGAAAATAGGCCAATCCCGTGCAGTTGGCTTGCCAAGCCATCCCGTTGCAAAGCCTCGTAAGCGGGCGTCACGACAACGATCCGCTCCCACTTGAGTCGTTCCGACGATTTCGCAAGGGTTGAGGTGATCAGCTCAAGCGCAGCGGCTTCGCGGTATGCTGGTGGCGATTGATGGACAATCGCGGCGTCCAATGCCATGTACACCCGCTTACTGTCGGGGCGAACGTTTCCAATTGCTCGGTCCAGACTTTGCAGCACCAATAGATTCAGTGCTTGGTTTGGAACATCCAAAACCGTCCGACGATATGGGGGAAGACGACTTCCGACCTGAGGTACTTCATACACAACACTAAATTGGCCACCGATCGCAGAGATGAGCGCATATACCGGGGCATTGGCCGCCGCTGCCTCGCTGCAAGGCTCCGGCGCTGCCTGAGCAAGAGCGACGGCAGAGATGCCGACTAGCGCGCCCGCCATCAAACTTTTCATTGCCTATCCCTTTGACGTGAATTCCAAACATCACAGAGGCCACTACGAACAAAGGTTTACAGTACCGCTTGCCCGAGGTGCTGATGCAGCTATTTGAAGGTAAGATCTTGGCGAAGCTGGTGCTGAAGCTCCGCTGACGTCTAACGGCCTTTATTCAGGCTAGCATGTCCTCGGCCGCGCTTGTTCCTCCCGACCAAGCATCCCCCTGAAAAACCTCCACCAGACGTTCGACCGCGTCGCTCAGTGGCTCGGTTTGCATGCCGAAGCTCGCCGACCCACCCTCTGCAACACGCAACAAGAATCCATGTTTGCTTAGAGTGCTTTCGCCGGCCCGGCCTTCCCGGAAGAGGTCCATCCAGTCCATCTTTTCCGGCCCTTTAATGAAGACGAGCGTCATGGATGATGCGCCGGTCCACCGCTCCCCGCTTAGACCGACTTCTTGCGCCCTAACAACGCACCAACAGAACGTACCGGAGGACGATGTGACGCAGGCGGTGTGGCTGCTGTAGCGGCCGGGTCGACCGAAGTGGGCTTTGCAGGCGGCTCGTAGGGCTTGCTGAAATCGAAGTGCGGATAGGGGAAAGGGGCTTTGAGTGGCGGCACTGGACTGTCACCAGATTGGTACGGTGCACGGCCTGCGCGCGCGGACTGTTTGGCTTCGCGGACACGGCGTTGTTCACTGCGTTCGCGGCGTTCTTCTTCGCTGAGAGGGGCGGCGCTTGCCCGAGTTCGGGCGGCTGCGTCGCGCTCGCGTGGTGGTCGGGTATCGCGTTCACTGCCGAGTAACGGCAGCGGAAGGCGCGTAATTTGCCGCTTCAGCAACTTTTCAATACTGCTGAGGTAGTCCATTTCTTCCGGGCTAACCAGCGAAATCGCCTCGCCTAGAGAGCCTGCGCGACCGGTACGACCGATGCGGTGCACGTAATCTTCCGGCGTATTCGGGATTTCGTAGTTGATGACAAACGGCAGTTGGTCAATATCGATACCGCGCGCAGCAACATCGGTGGCGACCAGTAACTTAACTTTTCCCGTCTTGAATTCATCGAGCGCCAGGCTGCGCTCCGATTGGCTGCGGTCGCCGTGGATGGCTGTTGCCGATAACCCGTCGCGCACCAATTGGCGCGCCAACTTATCTGCATCGCGTTTCATGCGGCAGAAAATCAGCACCTGCTGCATATCGCGCGTCTTAACCAGATGCGCCAATAGCGCATGTTTTTTCAGAGCTGGCACTTCGTACACCTGATGCGTCACGAGTTCAGCGGGGGCGTTGCGGCGGGCAACCTCGATCATGGTCGGGTTGCGCATAAAGCCGTTGGCCAGTTTCTTGATGTCTTCGGAGAAGGTTGCGGAAAATAGCAAGTTCTGCCGCATCGGTGGGAGTGCGGCAAGAATTCGTGTGATGGCCGGCATGAAGCCCATGTCGAGCATACGGTCAGCTTCGTCAAGCACCAGCATTTGCACTTGCGAAAGATTGATGCTCTTTTGTTCGAGGTGGTCGAGTAGGCGTCCGGGCGTCGCGACGACAATCTCCACGCCACCTTGCATCGACTTGATCTGCGGTTTGATATCGACCCCACCGTAGAGCAGCGCGGTGCGCAGAGGCAGATATTTGCCGTAGGTGCGAACCGACTCTTCAACTTGCGCGGCGAGTTCTCGTGTTGGCGTCAGCACCAGTGCTCTGACGGGATGTTTGGCGGGAGACGTACTACTGCTGGCAAATGGAACGAGCAGTTGCAACAGCGGTAGCGTAAATCCCGCTGTTTTACCGGTACCGGTTTGTGCGCAGCCCATGATGTCGAGCCGATTCAAAACGGCTGGAATGGCTTGCGCCTGAATCGGGGTGGGTTCGGTGTAGCCCTGTTCGTGTACCGCGCGAAGGATTTCTGGTGCAAGATTCAGTGAAGCAAAGGACATCTAGGGGCCTAGGGCAAAGGTGAGCGTACAAAATCGTTGGGCGGGCCCGCCTCGGTTGTCAGTTCGAATGCGGCGGAAATTACACGTATTTTACTCTGCCGACCCGAACAGGCCGAACTTCTGCATTCTACGCCTCGCTCGACAGGAACGCAGCTCACATATGACAAACCCCAGATCAGACGAGCCTCTCCAGCGATTATTTCTCTGAAACGCCGACCAGTCGGGGACTTTACAAATCTGCAAACTAGCTTTTTACTGCCGCGCCCATATCCAGTTTGGCCGCTGGCGGTTGTCTCCGATGAAGAATGCTGAGTACCAAGAGATCCAGCGCGCAATAGAACGCGCCAGCGGAGAACGGCGGATTGGTGGCCGACAAATTGACCCATGGCGCGGTGGATACCCAAACCCAATTTTCCATTGCAGTGCCGTACAGTTCCATCATAAGCGCCAGCACGAACATGGTCGCGTACAACGGGCGGGCATGGCCAAACCATAGACAGGCGGCATACAAACCAAACAGCGCGACGCCGTAGCGGTCGGTGTCGGTCACGCCAACGTAGATCGCCCAAAGCAGCGCCGCACCAGTGACGATACTGACCAGCACACTACTCCAACGCATAAACCGGCGGGCGACGAGGATCCCCAGCGTCATGAGTAGGGCGTGCCCGGGCGGCACAAACAACGGCACGTTATGAAACTGGTAGTCGTACACGCCCCACACCAGCGACAGGAAGATTTCGCCCGCCGCTGACAGTAAGGTGGCCAACACCAGTACCTGCCGTTCGAGGTGCCGTCCAAGCCAAAAGCACCAAGCCAATACGCCAAACGCCCAGACCGTGGCGAGGTGCTGGCCGGGCCAACCCAAGCGGGCATCCAGCCACAAGCCAACACTGATTAAAGCAACGATGTGAAACGACATCCAACCCTGTGTGCGGCTGGGCAGGTGTGACCAGAGTGCGGTCACGAGCGCCGTCACCCGAGCCTCCGGTCGCGCACAAGGTCAAGCATTTCTTGCTGAAATGTGGGCGGGCCAAAGCCCAACACGCGTTGGTCGCCCGTGTAATGGCCGTTCCGATCAATTTCTTGTTCGGAATAAATCAGGGGGCGAAATTGTTCTTTGGAATACTGTTGCAGCCACTTCAAGGCTTTGTGAGGGATCATCGGGCCAACCGGCAATGCCAAATCAACGGGAAAGGTACGCCAGGTGGTCCACGCCGGCAACACAATCACCTTGGCATCGTTGGGTTTCATCCAGAATGGCAAATGACTCAATTCGCGCACCCAGCCACAGCTGAAGTTCACACACGGGTCGATCGGACGTTCTGCATAAATTTTGCAACCCCCCCCGCCGTGTTTGGCTACCGGGCCGACCGAGTGAGGACACGGCCGGCCCGGCAGTACCGGCTGGTCAAATACATTGATGCGTACCCAACCGTCGCAGCAGGCAGTGCAGGGCTGGCAGCTTCTGGTCGACGTTTCAACGCTCATTTCAATACCTGCAGCAGGTTGTTAAAGTCATCCGTCCATGCCCGCCAGCCCGGCTCGGGAGCAATCACGTAGCTAGATTCGACAATGTCGCGCTTTAGCAAAAACGGTTTGTGCCGGGTCACCAATACCCAGTCGCTGCTGGTGCTGCCGTCCTCGTAGGTGTCGCGAATCCAGGCGGTGTGCCAGCCGCGATTGTCCGCCAGCAACTGCACGACTGGCTTTAAGTCGAGGAAACGGTTCGAGACATGAAACGCAATCACGCCCTCGGGTTTCATGTGTTTGGCGTAGATATCGAGGGCTTCCAACGTAATGAGATGCACCGGGATCGAATCGGATGAAAATGCATCGATGGCAAGTACGTCAAAATTTTGTGAGGGCTCGCGCTCAAGGTTCAGGCGTGCGTCGCCCAGCGCCACTTCTATGCTGGCTTCGGATTCCTTCAGATAGGTGAAATCGCGCTTGGCGATTTCGACCACCGCCGGATTGATATCGTAGAAACGGAAGGTGTCACCTTTGTTGCCGTAGGTTGCCAGCGTGCCTGCGCCAAGGCCAACCAGCCCGACCCGGCGCGGCTGACCGGGGTTAATCTGCTCTTTGGCCAGCAACGTAAGGCCGATACCAGACTTCGGTTTGTAGTACGTGGTCGCCGACCGATTGTAGGGCGGGTCCATGTACTGGTCGCCGTGCAGGATTGCGCCGTGGATTAGCGAACGACGTCGGTACTGGACTTCCGGCGGTAGGTATTCTTTGACGCGTAACGTGCCGTAGAAATTACGCGTTTGGTAGACAACATTATCGTTGTAGGTCTGCATGGTCACGAACGTCGCCCCGACGCAGAACGCACAAACGAGGACACCGGTCGCCTTGGCACCGTTGACCATCCATTTTGGCGCATGACTTCCACGTGACCACATGCCCCATGATAGCCACGTGGCCAACACGGCCAGTGCGATAAGTGAGAGTTCCAACTCGTAGTAGGACGTCAACGTCAGCGGAGCAACAATTCCGACCAACGCCGCACCCAGTGCCCCACCGACGGAAATCATCAGGTAGAACTGGGTGAGAAATTTCGGATGTGGCTTGCGTTCGACCAACTCGCCGTGGCAGAACATGCAGGCGATGAATAGCCCGGCTGAAAAGATACCGATTTGCCACTTCAACTCAAAGTGCAGCGAAGAGTCAGCAAGCGTCCATGCCATGCCGACGAGAAATACGCCGAGTAATGGCATGATCAGCGTTCGTTGGTACATGCCCTTGCCGTCGAATGTGAGAATAAAGGTCAGTAGATATAGCGCTAGCGGGACGACCCATAGCAGCGGAATCGACGAGATGTTTTGCGTCAGATGATTCGAGATCGCCAGTAACAGTGTTGAGCCGATGCTCGAAAGTACGATCCACAATAGCTTCTCCCGCCAGGTTGGCGCTATCGCGTCGGCCTCCATGGCCGCAGCAACAGGGGCCACTTCGCGTTGCGTTTTGACAGCGAACCAGGCCGCACCTGAGATCAATACGGCGAAAGTGGCGAAGCCCAGCGACCAACCGATGGCCTGGTTTTTGGTGGCAATGTTCGGCTCAAACAAAAACGGATAGCCCAATAGCGCCAGCATCGATGCGAGATTTGACAGAGCGAACAGCCGGTATGGGCTTTGGCCAGGATAACTGCGCGAAAACCAGGCCTGAATCAGTGGACTGGTGGTGGATAACAGGAAATAGGGTAGACCGATGGTTGCGGCGAGCAACAGAATGATCCTGAACGTTGGCTCCTCATCACCAGCGGGCTTCCAAGCGGCGTCTGGGATGATCGGCAATAGCAGCAGGGTTGCCGCAATCAGCGTCACATGCAAAATCGCTTGAATACGTGGCGTCAGTTTACGCGTCGACCAATCAGAGTAGAAGTATCCAAGCAGCAAGGTGCTCTGAAAAAACACCAGGCAGGTTGTCCAAACCGCCGCAGTTCCCCCAAACCATGGCAGGATTTGTTTGGCTATCACCGGCTGAACCAGAAACAGCAAGAAGGCGGAAACAAATATTGCAGAGGCGTAAAGAATCATGTTGGCAGGCAAAAGTAGGGGAAACTGCTCGATGGATGGCCGCAATGATGCCAATCAGGGCGATGAGCACTTCATGGCCGCCTATGCATTCTCGCACGCCGATTCAGGTAGCGAGGCGAAGCAGATGACTGGAAGTGATTGGAAACAGGGAACGAGTCTGAATATTTCTCGGCGGGCGTTTGAAAGCGGGTGCGTGGGTGAGCGATATTTCGCCTGACCGACGAGGCACGAGCCGAATCGGTTTGCCAATTGCTCACAGGTAACGTCCTTCGATGCTGCGCGGCACCTATGAATCGTTCAGGCGAGCACGGTAGCGCATAAAATACGCCTCTTCCCCGCTATCAAACTTCGCAAGTGCAAACTCGACAGCAAGCCTACCGACAAGGCGCAAAAGACGCCTTTCCCTCAGTGATTGGGCTCATTCCCTTCGGCTTGATTGTCGGCACCGCATCCACGGCGGCGGGGATGGACCCGTGGCTTGCACTGGCGATGTCGATTATTGTTTACGCCGGAGCCTCACAGCTAGCTGCTATTGGGCTTATGGTGCAGAGTGCGCCGATGGCGATTGTGTTGGCGACGGTGTTGGTGGTCAACTTGCGGTTTGTAATGTATTCAGCGAGCCTTGCGCCGTTTTTTCGCCAGCTATCGACGGGTCGAAAGTGGTTATTGTCCTACGCTTTGACCGACCACCTGTTTGCGCTTGTTAACGCACGCTTCACGCCTGACGGCTGCCACAAACACGTTGATGCCTACTACATCGGTGGTGCGGTGCCGACCTGGCTGATGTGGAACGCCATGGTGGCGATTGGCATCTTTGCCGGGACACTGGTGCCGAAACAGTGGTCGCTGGATTTCGCGATCCCTTTGGTATTCTTGGCCCTGGTATTCCCGGCGCTGACAACGAGGACGCATTGGATTACCGCCGGAGCCGCATTAGTGGCGGCGTTTTTTACGGCGGGCTTGCCGATGAAACTCGGTTTGATTACAGCGGCCTTCGTTGCGGTCTCAATTGGCACCTGGCTCGACTACCGCCAAGACCTTGAGAAACGGATTGCACGATGAGTATCGCAACGGATTGGTATGGCGTGGTGACGATTGTTGGTGCCGGACTGGTGACCGTTGTAGCTCGAGCGTCCTTCATCGTGCTGCCTGCGCGTACCGCCGTCCCGGCATGGCTGAGGCGTGCGCTGAAGTTTGTTGCGGCCGCAGTACTCCCCGCACTGATCTTGCCGGACGTGCTTTTTCGCGACTTAGGGCCCGAAGAAATCGTCAACATTTATCGTATCGCGGCGGCATTATGTGCTGCTTGGGTCGCGTGGCGGACACGGAACATCTTCGCCACACTCGGTGTTGGCATGGTAGTGCTATGGTTGCTTAAGCTGATCGGCCCAGTCTGATGTTGCAGCGCTGGCTACGCTTCATTATTGGTATCGAGCTTACCGGCTATGTGTTGCTTGGTTGGTGGATGCATTCGCGCGACGAGAGTCTACTGGCAATTGTTTGTGTGATTGTGCTGATTGGAGCCCTTTGGCGTGTCTCCCATGCGACCGTTAGTTTCTTGGTGGCTAACGTCTTGCGCTGGCGAGAAGGTCGGCGCGAGCCGACGGGTACTGCTTGGGCGGCTTGGGTGGGAGAGTTTTTCGCACGTTTGATCAGCTTTAACTGGAGCCAGCCGTTTGCTGATTCTGCGATGGGACCAGAGCCTGTGGTGGTAGGAACGGGTACGCCAATACTACTGGTGCATGGCTATTGTTCGAACCGCGGCATGTGGTGGCGAGTTTGTAAACGGCTGCACACTGCTGGATTCGGCCCCGTGTTTACCATTGACCTAGAGCCGCCATTTGCCTCGCTCGATGCGTTCGCTGCCCAGTTGGCAAAACGTATTGAGGAAGTCTGCGCGGCGACAGGAGCCGCGAAGGTGTTCGTCATCGCCCACAGCATGGGAGGTTTGGTCACACGGGCCTACATGCTGCGTCATGCCCAAGTGGGCAGCCAGCGGATCGACGGTTTTGTCAGTCTGGGGTCGCCACACCACGGGAGTGCCCTGGCAGTGTTTGGGCTTGGCGCTTGTGTTCGCCAGATGCGGCGGCACAGCGGCTGGTTACACCAACTGGAACATGAGGAGCGCACGTCGAGCTTGCCAAAGCCACCTAGCTGGTCGATTTACACTACCAATGATGATTTGGTATACCCGCCGGAAACCTCAAGACTGGACTGGGCAGACAATATCGTCGTGGACGGTATCGGCCACGTCGGGCTGCTGTTTTCGCCAGATGTGTTTTCGATTTTGCAGTCCATTCTCCAAGATAAAGTGGTTTCCCGCCGACACTGACGGCGGAATCTACCCTACCAAGTGTAGCGCACGGTGTAACGCACAACCGACTCAGCCCCCTTGCCAATGACCAGCGGGAAGTGAACCGTGCGTGCGTCAACTTTTTCAAACTTGGCGCTGGCGGACTTGATCGTCCAATTTGCCCAGCGGTACAGGTTCTCTTTTACGATGACCGTTGCAGAAACGTCCTTCTGGTTACGAATCTTGACTTCGATGTCCTCTTCCATCCACTTCGCGTTGTTGTCGACGCGAAAGTCAACCTGACGTCGTTCACCGACCACGTCAAAAGCACTGCCCAGTTTCACTTGAATGGTTTCGTTTCGGGCGGTGTGATCAATCAAATCCTCACCGATGAACTCCAGCGATTGGTCGGCCGTGTCGAGTTTGGAAACACGAATTTTCCCAGCTGGCAGCGGGATGCCGAGTTTGTTGTCTTCGCGATTTTTAAAGCGAAGATAGACATCTATTTTCTTGTTCGACTGATTACCAAAGTTTCTGTCGGTCATCGGGCCGCCATAGTAGCCGTTGAACCATCCGGCCTGACCGTAATAGACCAGCGATTTCTCGCATTGCACACTGCGAGCGCTAGGAAACAACTCGATTTGTTTGGTGCTGTTGTTACTCAAAGTAGTTGGCCGGCCAAGGGTGTAGAGGTGGTATTCGAAAAAAGACTTCTCGGCGAAGCCAGCCGACTTCGGCTCGCCGACGGCACGCGCCTGCATCGGGTAGACACCATCGGCAGCGCTACGCGGCTGTGCACGCTGCACATCGCCGGCGACCAGTTTGAGTTTGGCGTCGTTAAAGGTTGCGCCAGTTTGGTTGACGATGGTCACCCACGCACCCACGTCGAGTTTGCAAGCGTTACTATCTGCAGTTAGGGTAAGGTGGTAGTCGGTCCACCAAGTAATGCCCTGAGTTTGGTAGACGTAGCGCGGTTTGTGGCTGCCAGCTCGCTCAGCGGC
>JBEILF010000019.1:0-25559 GCA_040379385.1 Burkholderiales bacterium
CCTACCCTCTCCACCGTTAGTTGTGGATGAGGAAGCCAAGAAGAAAGGTAGTTTGTTCGGCCTGTTCAATAAGTAACAACCCGTTTGTGCCGAATTGCTCAGTAAAAACGCCGCCCAACTGGGCGGCGTTTTTTGTTCCAATGAAAAGCCGCGTTAAGCAGGCTTTTGCAGAGCTGCGATACGAGCTTCGATCGGGGGATGGCTTGAAAACAAGGCCATCACGCCGGCCTTATCCGAGATGCCCGAGGCGGCCATCGATTTTGGTAACTCGCCCGGTTCTAGGCCACCGAGGCGACGCAACGCATTGACCATCGGCCTCGGCGTACCAACGTACCGTGCAGCCCCTGCATCGGCGCGGAACTCGCGCTGGCGAGAGAACCAAGCGACGATGATCGACGCCAGCACGCCAAGTATCAGTTGGCAAACGATGTCGGTGACGTAATAACCAATGCCGGGTGCATCATTCTTGTTACCCAACACCATACGGTCCACCACGTAGCCGACAACCTTGGCGAGGAAAACGACGAAGGTATTCACCACGCCTTGAATCAACGTCAGGGTGACCATGTCGCCATTGGCGATATGGGCGACTTCATGCGCAAGTACTGCCTCGACTTCTTCCTTGGTCATCGATTCAAGCAGGCCGGTAGATACGGCGACTAGCGCAGAATTCTTGAAGGCACCGGTGGCGAATGCGTTTGCTTCGCCTTGATAGATAGCCACTTCGGGCATGCCGATATTCGCCTTGTTAGCTAGGCGCTGCACGCTGGCAACCAGCCACCGCTCAGTTTCGTTTCGTGGCGTATCGATGACCTGTGCGCCAGTCGACCACTTGGCCATCGGTTTTGAGATCAAAAGCGAGATAAATGAGCCGGTGAAGCCAACAACTGCCGAGAACGCCAGCAACGTTTGCAGGTTTAGGCCGTTAGCCGTCATAAACTTGTTGATACCAAGCGCGCTGGTCACAATCGTGAGAACGAGCATGATGGCCATGTTGGTCAGCAGGAATAAGAATACGCGTTTCATAGGTCACACCTCGGAGTGGATAACTTAAGCAACACAATTTTATCGGCTTTTTTCAGCATTTTTGCTGCGTTTTGTCAGCCGTTAGCGCAGGAGGTTGGGGGAATCGCTGGTATTTCAAGGGCATGGCGTTCCCCTCGCGTTTCGGTCGGCTACCGAGCCTCTTCACCGCAGCAGAAAACCTCCGTTGACTTGGGCAGTTTTGTCAAGGAATGGTTCCGGCTCGCCTACAAGCTAAACTTCGAGCATGCAAGATTTTTGGGTAGATTCTGGCTTTAGCCACCTGACAGTAGATGATCGCGGCTGGTTACGGGTGACGCTGCAGTACCTGCGTTCGGTTTTGATGCGTCCCGAACTTGCACCGATTGCCGAGTCCGGCCCGAAAGAGCGCGCCGTGCATGCGGAATTGGTGGTGAATCCGCTGCGCGTGGTTGCCGCCGAGGAGCTTGGCGCGATCGAAGACGCAGATACGCGCCAGAATTACATGTATTTCCTACGCCTACGCAAACTTTTGACGGATGCGGTCACCTTGGAACGCTTTTACCTTCAAGCGTTTCAGGCTGGCGCGATCGATTTCCCGCCGGTGTTTATCGACATGGCGGCACAAGCGATTGTGCGTGGGATCTTGGCCGACCAGACTGAGGATGTGTACGCTGTACGTGCCGGCGAGTTGTTCTTTCGGCGTCAACGGGTGTCTACCGAAAATGGCCGGGTACTCAGTGCGGACGCCGAGGCCATTCAGGTGTTTGCCGACTCTGGCGGGTTCGGCAACCTGGGCCGCCTATTTGCCCAGCAGGGCACGCCGATGCGTACCATGAATATGGATGTGTTGTCGCACGAGAACGCACAACTTTATTGGTTTTCCGAGAATCGATTTCGCTATGTAATTGATCTCTCGCATGGCAGTGCTGGGCTGGAGGCGTTGGCCGCGCTCATCGGCCGTTGGATTCAGCACTTCTTTGGCGTTGAGGTGAGTGTCACCGCACTGTCAAAGATTGACGACGATGCCTGGCGCTGGCACATCGGTCTCGATGTCGAATCGACCGCGATTCTTAACGACCTTTACCAGGGGCGAGACGTTGACCAGTCGCGACTGGCTCGGCTTGTCGGGCTGTTTCGAGTTGACTTCCTTGACCCTGCGGATATGCGCGCCGATGTACACGGCAAACCAGTGTATCTTGGTATGGCGATCAATGAAGACCATGTATTGAAGCTGAAACCGCAGAATTTATTGATAAACCTGCCGATTAAAGTACGAAGTTAGTCTGTGGTACTTTGTTGGCATACGCGGCGCTCACCATTGCGCACTCAACTGATCTCAATGCGAGAATTGACATTATGAAATCATCCAAAGACCACCCCGCAGTCGAAATGTTGCGAAGCGAAATCGAACTCATGGTCTCAGACCGAGAGGCTTTGTTGCGTGTTGCCGGTGCGGCGGCGAAGTTCGTAGAGAAGGTCAACATCGCCAAATTACCAGTGTCGGCGATTCCTCTTGCTGAGGCGCTGGCATCCGGCGTGAATGCGCTTTCTGAGGAGAGCCTGAAAGAAGCCTTGGCTGCTATCACGCGGCGCTAGCTTGCTCCTAGCTCACGTAAGCGTCGCGCCCAGCCTCTAGATGGAAACGGCGACGGCTTGCTTATGACCGCTTCCAATAGGCAGCCAATAGAATTGGTGGTGCCGCAGAGTTTCCGACGCCGCAACTGCGGTTTCACCCGTTGGCTGGGACGCAGCATGATGCGTATAACGGGCTGGAAGTTTGAAGGCCAACTGCCGGATGTTCGCAAGGTGTTGGTAAGCGTCGCGCCGCACACCAGCAACTGGGATTTTGTCGTCGGAGTGATGGCGCTATTTGCGCTCGATCTTCGTATCTCGTTTTTGGGCAAACACACGCTCTTTCGAGGGATTGTTGGTCGTTGGATGCGCTCCATCGGGGGTATCCCCGTAGATCGATCACGCCCTAATGGGGTGGTGCGTGATGTTGCTGACGCGATCACGGCTGCAGACCGCATCGTCTTTGCCATGGCCCCTGAAGGAACACGCCGCCTCGATAAAGGTTTCAAGACTGGCTTTATCCATATTGCGCACACGGCGCAGGTACCCATCTGTTTGGCCTACTTTGATTTCTCGCGCAAGGTGATTGGTTTTGGGCCGGTGTTTCAGCCAAGCGGCGACGCGCCTGCAGATATTGCCAAGATCACTGATTACTATCGACCGATACGAGGCCGCTACCAAAAGGACTGGCAGCGTGGCTGGCAACGCCAAGGTTAGCGCGATTATGTCGGGCGCTGTGCATACCTTCGCCCGACGAATGCGCAGCAGATCAAATTGATGCGCAACGATGGTGCGCTACAATTTCCCAAAATCATCTGCAAGTGATTGATTGTAATGGATGTATTTTCTGGCATGCGGTTTGCAAAGATGGCAGTATGATGAGCAATCGTCGTCAATTTCTCCTCCGAGAGCGGTTTGCCCGGCGTCCGATTAGTCGCCGGGCTTGTTCTTTTCTTGCGCGGTCGCGTTAGACTGGCAATTGCGTTTCAACCCAACCCAGATAACGAGGAGACCACGTGATTCATTCAACTCAAAAAATATCGCTCAGCCGCCTTCTCGGCGCGCTGGTCGTCGGCTTAGCGTCGTCGTTTGCACTTTCCGCCTCCGCGTTGGATAGCGTGAAGTTTATGATTCCCGCTAATCCCGGTGGTGGTTGGGACACCACCGGACGCACGCTTGCACAAGCGATGACCAAAGCGGGTGTGGTCAAGAATGTGCAGTTCGACAATAAGGGAGGTGCCGGTGGCACCATTGGCTTGGCGCAGTTCGTAAATACCTCAAAGGGTGATGGTAACGCCATGATGGTCGGCGGCATGGTCATGGTCGGCGGCATCATTCTGAACAAATCTGCGGTAAACCTCAGCATGGTGACGCCGCTGGCGCGCCTTACTGGTGAGTATGAAGTGATCGTCGTTCCGGCGGCATCACCCATCAAGACCATGAAGGATTTGGTTGCTAAATTCAAAGCGGATCCTGGGTCCGTGTCTTGGGGAGGTGGCAGCGCCGGTGGCACCGACCATATTCTGGCGGGCATGATTGCCCAGGCAGTCGGTGTTGACCCCGCCAAGGTCAACTACATTCCCTATGCGGGTGGTGGTGAAGCGCAAGCCGCGATACTGGGAAACCACGTCACGGCTGGCATCTCCGGCTACAGCGAATTTGCCGCACAGATCAAGGCCGGTAAATTCCGTCCGCTGGCTATTTCTTCGGACAAGAAGATTTCAGGCATTGATATAGCAACATTGAAGGACCAAGGAATCGACGTCGAATTGTTTAACTGGCGCGGTGTGTTTGGTGCCCCTGGTATCACCGACGCGCAAAAGAAAGCGTTGTTGGCGGCGCTTGAGACGACCGTGAAGTCGGCTGGCTGGAAAGAAGCACTCGCCAAGCAGGAGTGGACGGACATTTACATGGCGGGTGATGGTTTTGCCAAGTACATTGACGATGAGAACAAGAGAATCGGCGATGTCCTTGGCAAACTGGCACTGAAGAAGTAACAGACCAAGTCAGCGGCTGATCGGACTCGCGGTTGCACTTTAACTAGTCCCACCGCGAGCCGTCCCGCCGATAACACTGGAGGAAGTGGCGATGACGACAACAACTACGCCAGAGGCAACAAAACATCCCGGCCAGGTGTTGCTCAGCGTCGCCGTGGTATTGCTGGGAACGGCACTTGCCTATGGTACCAGCCAGCTTCCAGAGGCCAGTGGCTACGCCAAGGTCGGGCCAAGATTAATGCCGTCAATTGTGTCGGCAGGACTGTTCGTTTTGGGACTACTGCTGCTTAAGGAATCGCTCACCGGCGGTTTTCACAGTATCGACGAGGACCAGCACGCGGCGACTCCGACCAACTGGCCTGCATTTCTTTGGATCTCCGCTGGACTTGTGCTGAATGGTTTGCTGATTGTGACGGCCGGGTTTGTTATTGCCGGTACGTTGCTGTTTGTGTTGGCAGCTCGCGGCTTTGAGAGCCGGACCTATGTCCGAAATGCCGTGGTTGGCATGGCCATTGCCGGATTCACATACGCGTTCTTTACGTACGCGCTCGGACTCGCGCTACCTGCGGGAATCCTGCCGTTCTAAGTTGTTTGGTGGTCGCAAATGCGACATCAGCCGTTGAACGCATCAGGCTGTGTTGAAGTAAATTAGGCTAACGATGGAAGTTTTGAATTCTCTTGCGCAAGGATTCTCCCTCGCGCTCACCATGCAGAATCTGATGTGGTGCTTTGTCGGCGTGACGCTCGGTACGGCGGTCGGTGTCTTGCCCGGCATCGGTCCCGCAGTCACGGTCGCGTTGCTGCTGCCCGTCACCACCAAGATTGATCCCTCCGGCGCACTGATCATGTTTGCAGGTATCTATTACGGTGCAATGTACGGTGGCTCGACCACCTCGATTTTGCTCAACACGCCTGGTGAGTCCGCCACCATCGTGACGGCGATGGAGGGCAACCAGATGGCTAAACGCGGTCGAGCGGGGGCGGCGTTGGGCACGTCTGCCATCGGCTCGTTTGTTGCCGGCACACTGACCGTGGTGGCGCTGACCTTTGTCTCACCGCTGGTCGTCGACATTGCGATTCAATTCGGTCCGCCGGAATTTTTTGCTCTCATGGTGCTGGCTTTCACCACAGTCTCCGCCGTGCTCGGTGGATCAGCGCTGCGTGGCCTAACCGCACTGTTTATCGGGCTCGCCATTGGATTGGTCGGTATCGATTCGCAATCGGGCACGGCGCGCTTTGCTTTCGATGTGCCGCAACTGCTTGACGGTATTGAAGTGGTCACCGTGGCGGTGGGGCTGTTTGCCGTAGGGGAGACGCTGTGGACTGCGTCGAAGGACTACAAGGCAGTCGAGACCATGAATGCAATGCGCGGTTCCGTTTGGATGACTGCGCAAGATTGGAAACGCTCATGGGGCCCGTGGTTACGCGGCACGGCGATTGGCTTCCCGTTTGGCGCGATGCCAGCGGGTGGCGCTGAGATTCCAACGTTTTTGTCCTATGCCATCGAAAAGAAATTGACCAAACACCCGGAGGAATTTGGTCAGGGCGCGATAGAGGGGGTGGCAGGACCGGAAGCGGCAAACAACGCATCTTCAACTGGCACCATGACGACGTTGTTAGCGCTCGGCTTACCGACGTCGGCAACCGCAGCAATTTTGCTCGCCGCGTTCCAACAATATGGTTTGCAGCCGGGCCCATTGCTATTCGTCAATTCTGCCGACCTCGTGTGGGCGCTGATCGCCTCAATGTACGTTGGCAACATCATGTTGCTGGTATTGAACCTCCCGCTCGTGGGGATTTGGGTAAAGCTGCTGAAAATTCCGAAGCCGATGCTTTATGCCGGCATCTTGATCTTTGCCACGCTCGGCGTGTTTGGCATGCGGCAGTCGGCGTTCGATATATTCCTGCTGTACGCAATTGGATTGCTCGGATTCCTGATGCGGCGCTACGATTTTCCGACCGCGCCGGTCATCATCGGCATGATTCTGGGCCCGCTAGCAGAGGCGCAGTTGCGCCGGTCGCTGTCCATCAGTCAGGGTGACTGGCTGGTCTTCCTGCAAAAACCGTTGTCGGCAAGCCTGCTGGCGATTACGGCAGCGATGTTGATCGGGCCGTGGGCATGGAAGAAGTTAAGGCAGGCCTAGTATCGGCGGGCATTTTTCGGCCTTTTCGCTTGAAAACGTCCGTCAATAAACGACTTTAGCCAAAAAAGATTGGTGCCAAGAAGGCGAAGAAGAATCCCGTGACGAACATCACTAACGAAAACGCATAGATCGCCACCGACCATTTGCGCGCTCGTGTACAGGCTGCGGCGAGGGCGGGGTCGGCAGGGCAGGGGAGTGACCTTGCCCGCCATTGCATCACACCAGCCGCCAGCAGCATGACCCCCGCAATCGCAAACAACGCTACCTTGTGTTCTGACAACCATACGATCTGTGGGAACGTGGTGACCAAGCCCGCCATTGCCGCCCCGGCGCCGATTGACACCAGTAATGCCGGTAAGGCGCAGCAAATCAACGTGCTGCCGCTGGTAAACAGCGATAGCAACGATGCGACCGCGTTTTGTTTCAACGCGGGGTCGAGCGAAGATTCAGCAGGCATTACTTGCTCGCTTTGATCTTCTTTGTCAACGCGTCAAAGCTCTCTTCGCTACGGGCGATGGATTTCACCACGTAACCCGCGTCGGTAATTTCGGCTTTGATGGTTGCGTCAGGGATGTCTTGGCCGTCCTTGAGTGCGACGACCGCGACTTTTTTATCTAGGCTAACGAATACCTTGTCAGTGGCGGCCTGTGCCTTCATTTTTTTCTCCACGCCTTGGGCGCAGAACGCGCAGACTAAGCCGTCAAGCCCAATTTGAATCGTTTTCGGTTTAGCGAATGCTGGTACTGAAAATGCCGTGGCGAGAGCAACTGATGCGAGCAATGTGTAGAAGTTTTTCATGTGATTTTCCTTTAGTCGTAGATTGAAATTTGCAATCGGTATTTAGTAGTTAACCATCAACATCGTCTGCAGCTTGCGGCGCTCAGTCACGCCGATTTCCACCCAGACATTTTTCTTAAACAGGCGCACAAAGGCACCGCCTTCGGTCTTGTCCGTCATGCCGCGGTACTTTTTGACCTGAGCCACAAACCACACCGCCAAGTCGTCATAGTCGTGTGCGACCGGCGAAAATCCAATCTGGCCGGTATCGATACGATCATAGAACAGTGGCGTCTGTTGTACATCAAACTTGAGACTGGAATAAAACTGGCGTGTTTCGTAGTCGCCCTGTAACACAAAGCGGCGCGCCGATTCACTGTACCGTGCGGTCTGTGAAACGCTGTGTCCTGGGTGAATTACTCCCATCACCCCTTGCTTGATTGAATCCGCCCAGCCAAAACCTGCCGAGGCAAAGATGTTGGCCTGCGCATTCGGCATGTTCCAACGCTTCAGCAAGAAATTGAACTGCGCGTATTTCGCATCCATCTCGTGCTGCTTATTGTCGGAGATCATTTTTACATCAGCAATGCCAAGCGACCACCAAACCTTCGGCGCATAGTACACCTCGGTAGAGACCATGGTGGCATCTCGCTCGTGCATCATCGTCACAGCCTCGGCGAAGGCGATGGGTTTGGCATTTGCCGACAACGATGAGACAAGAAGAGGGGTGCCAATAAATGAAAGAGTGACTGATAACGCGCGCTTCTTCGCCAATGGAGACGAAATTAAACGATAAGGCATGGCAGTTCCTGAGTGATCAATGGGAGCCTCGTGCCAACCGTAACTGGCAATGAGGGGACAACTACCGGGCAGCGATGTCAGCGCGACGTCAAATGCGCAGGGTCGCGTTTCTCAGGAACGGCGGACTTGTGGCCACGCGGTCGGCAGGGCGCAGTGACCGGGCGCGGTGGATCTCGACGTGGGTAACACCTGGGACGGAAAAGACGGCGACAAAGCTAATCGGCTCGGCAGCAAACGGCTTGGCGAGGTTTTGATGACCGCTTTCGCAGTGCTGCTTGCAAAGTGCCGCGTCACCACCGGTGCTGCCGGCGCTGTCAGACGGGCAATCACAATCGCGCCCGCTTTCCATTGCGTGATGGGTCATCACTGCGGCGGATGAAGAAATTTTCTTTGGCGAGCAGGCGTGCATCGCCACAGCCAACTGGCTTATGCTGAGCAGCACAATGGTCAATACGGCGATGAGCCGCTTGACCCGTGAATGCCACTGGAAAAGACGCTTCATGGAAACAATGAGTACAATAATCCGAAAAAGTTCAGGGGCTTGATCAGTCGAGTGTCAAAATATACTGATCAGGCGTCATTACAAGCAGCATAAACGACACGCCTCAATCAGCCGATTAGCCGGGGTAGGACTGATGGATGTTAAGTTTGACCGATTTTATCGGTTTATCGAGTTTTCTGAAATCTTGCACTGGTACGCTGCCACGTACTCGGAAATTCTCTGCATTGAATCCATCGGCAAGAGTTTCGAAGGGCGCGATATCTGGGTGTTGACCGCCACCAACACCAAGACCGGTCCGGCAACGCACAAACCTGCCTACTGGATCGACGGCAATATTCACGCCAGTGAGTTGGCGGCAACCACCGCCTCGTTGTACTTCATCCATACACTTGTCACCCAGTACGGCAAACGTGAGGACATCACACGTTGCCTCGACTCCCGTGCGTTCTACATTTGTCCGCGCATGAATCCGGATGGTGCCGAGTGGGCGATGCGCTCGGTTGAAGACGGTGGGCCCAAGATAATCCGCTCCTCGACGCGTCCGTACCCGTATGATGAAGAACCGGTTGACGGGCTCGACATTGAAGACATTGACGGCGACGGTCGTATCCTGTCGATGCGCATTCCGGATGCCAACGGTAACTGGAAGTGCCACCCGGTCGAAACGCGATTGATGATTCCACGTGAGCCTACCGAGTATGGCGGCCAGTACTACCGCATCCTGCCGGAAGGTCGTATGCATGATTACGACGGCTTCACGGTAAAGGTCAACAAGGATAAACAGGGCCTCGACCTCAACCGTAATTTCCCCGCCGGCTGGCGACAGGAGTTCGAGCAGCTCGGTGCGGGGCCATACCCAACCTCCGAACCCGAAGTCCGCTCGGTGGTGCACTTCATGGCACATCACCCCAACATCACCGGCGGCTTGACGTTCCATACTTGGAGTGGCGTTTTGCTGCGTCCATCCGGCACTTCGCCGGACGAGGACATGCCCGCAGAGGATCTGTGGGAGTATAAACGTCAGGGTGTGAAGGGCACCGAGGTGACGGGTTATCCGGCCATCAGCACGTACCATGAGTTTCGTTACCATCCGAAGGAGGTCATTAGCGGAACCTTTAACTGGATTTACGACCACCTCGGTATCTATGAGTGGACCGTGGAGATTTGGTGTCCGATGCGCGAAGCGGGGATTAGCGATTACAAATACATCGACTGGTTTCGTTCACATCCGGTGGAAGATGATTTAAAAATGTTGGCGTGGGCGGATCGTGAGTTAAAAGGACGTGGATACGTCGATTGGTATACGTTTGAGCATCCGCAGTTAGGAGCAGTCGAAATCGGCGGCTGGGACAAGTTGCTCGCCTTCCGCAATCCGCCACCGCATTTGCTGGAAAGGGAAGTCGCGAAGTTTCCGGATTGGATTCTGCACAACGCGATGATTTCGCCGAAGCTGGAGCTGGTATCACTCACGGCAGTGGCAGTTGCGGATGGTACTTATCGCATCCAACTGGTGGTGCAAAACACCGGCTACCTGCCGAGTTACGTCTCCAAGCGCGCCAAAGCGCGCAACCAATCGCGCGGCGTGATTACAGAGATTACGCTGCCGGGCGGTGTGGAGCTGGTGAATGGCAAGTTGCGCGACAATTTGGGTGAGCTCGAAGGCCGGGCCTACAAACATACCTTGATGAGTTTCTGGACTGACACCGCGCCCACCGCCGACCGCGCCATCACCGAGTGGATGGTAAAGGGCAAAGCAGGAGAAGAAGTGAAGCTGACGGTGCGTCATGACAAGGCCGGCGCAATACACACAACGGTGGTTCTAAAATGAAACTGACGAGACGTAGCATGTCGCGTAGCGGCCTAGTTGTGTTGGTGACATTCGTGGCAGCAACAGCGGGGGCACTGACAGGAGAGTTTGCCGTGGCGGCATCTACAAGCACGACATCAAGTGCGGCGCTTGATGTTTCTGATGCCAGCGTCGTGACGCTGCAAGCGGCAATGCAGTCAGGCAAAACATCCAGTCAGGCGATCGTGCGCGCTTATCTTGCGCGCATCAAGACCCTGGACAAAAATGGTCCGCGCATCAATTCCGTGATTGAGATAAATCCGGACGCATTGCTGATCGCGCGTACGCTCGATGCAGAACGCAAGGCGGGCAAGGTGCGTGGCCCGATGCACGGCATTCCGGTGCTGATCAAAGATAACATCGCCACCTCCGACAAAATGCAGACCACGGCGGGCTCACTCGCATTGGTGGGGTCGCGGCCAAATCGTGATGCGTTCATCGTGGCGAAATTGCGCGACGCCGGGGCGGTCATTATCGGCAAAACCAACCTCTCCGAATGGGCCAACTTTCGTTCGACACGTTCGACCTCCGGCTGGAGTTCGCGCGGTGGCTTGACCAGGAATCCCCACGTGCTTGATCGCAACACCAGCGGTTCTAGCTCAGGTTCAGGTGCGGCCGCAGCCGCCGGCTTTGCAACGGTCACCATTGGCACCGAAACCGACGGCTCCATTGTGTCTCCTTCGAGTGCCAACGGTATCGTTGGTTTCAAACCGACACTCGGGCTGGTGAGCCGCAGCGGCATCATCCCGATTGCGGCCTCGCAAGATACCGCAGGACCGATGACACGCACCGTGGCGGATGCAGCCGCATTGCTCACCGCAATATCCGGTACAGATCCCAAAGATGGCGCAACCGCCGAAGCAAATACGCAGATGCAGGACTACACCAAGTTCTTGGATAGGGACGGGCTCAAGGGTAAACGTATCGGTGTTGTGCGCAGCCAGTTTGGTGGTCGTAACGACTTGGCATCAGCCGTGGTTGAAAAGGCGCTCGATTTGTTACGGGCACAAGGCGCGGTGTTGGTCGACTTGGCACAGTTGCCAGGTGCGGGACGTTACGGCACCACTGAGCTTGAAGTGCTGCAGTTTGAATTTAAAGCCGGTGTCGCCTCCTACTTGGCCGAATACACGCCCAATTCGCCGATCAAGTCGCTCGCCGATGTGATGGCGTTCAACGAAAAAAATCGCGACCAGGTGATGCCGTATTTTCAACAAGAACTGATTGTCCAATCGGTGGCAAAAGGTGGGCTTGATAGCAAAGAGTATCGCGATGCATTAGCCAACAACCTTAAGTTTTCCCGCGAGGAAGGGATCGACAAAGCGTTGAAGGACAACAAACTCGACGCCTTGGTTGCGCCGAGTGGCAGCCCGTCGTGGTTGACGGACTTTATCCGCGGTGATTTTTCCGGCAGTGGCTTTTCGCAGGCGGCGGCGGTGGCGGGCTATCCGCACATCACGGTGCCGGCAGGTTTTGTTGAAGGCTTGCCAGTAGGTATTTCATTTGTCGCTGGCGCATGGAGCGAACCGACGTTGTTTGCGATGGCATATGCCTACGAACAGGCCAGCAAGGCGCGGCGCATGCCGAAGTTCGCCAAGACGGTGAACCAGAAAGGTTAGGGTATTTTGAAATTGGGGTTTTCGATCACCCCAATTTCGTTGCCAAACGGGTCGATCAACGTCGCCGTCTTGATATCGCCACCGACGTCGCTGATTGGCACTTTGATCGTCGCGCCGAGGCCGACCAGTCTCGCGACTTCGCTCTCGATGTCATCAACACCCCAGTAGGCACCGACACCATCCTGATCGGGCAGCAAGCCAAGTTCGTAACCGCCGACATTAAAGCCGATGTAATACGGCTCATCGAAGTAGGGCGCGTGTCCCACCAACTCAGTGAACCAAGTTCGCGCTTTGTCGAGATCGTCGACGTGGTATACAGCGGTGCGTAGGCCTAGCAACATTTGACTCTCCTGGCTATCGCTTCCACTCCGGATGTGACTGACGCAACTCGCGCTGCTGCTCGATTAATGCCTGATAAAAGGTCAGGCGTTGCGCGTCGATTTTGCCGAGCTCAGTGGCGGCAATCACCGCACAGCCCGGTTCGTCCATGTGGGCGCAGTCGTTGAACTTACACTCACCAAAGTACGGGCGAAACTCCGGCATCGCGTAGGCGATATCGTCGTCTTCCAAATGAAACAGGCCAAACGATTGCATACCCGGTGAATCGATAATCGCCGTATCTTTATCGAGCCAATAAAGCCGTGTGAAAGTGGTGGTGTGTTTGCCGGAATTGAGGGCAACCGAGATATCCCCCTCTTTGGCCACGTCGCGCATGACTAGGTTATTCACGGTGCGGGACTTGCCCATACCGGATTCGCCGACAAATAACGTCTTTTTTCCATCGAGTAACGGGCGCAGCGGGCTGATGTCGAACTTAGCTGAGATCGGCAACACGTTGTAGCCGATTTTCTCGAGATGGCGTAATCCCGCGTACGCCGCTTCAAACTCCGGCAGATCTTTTTTGTTGAGCATGATTGTCACCGCGATGTTGGCCGCTTCGCAGGCCAGCAAACACAGGTTCAAGAAGGTCGGTGAGAAGGGTGGGCTTGGTGCACAGATAATGACCGCGTGGTCGATATTCGCCGCGAGCGTTTTCTCACGCCAGACATCTTGTCGGAACAAAACATTGCGTCGGGACAGCACCTCATCGATACGCGCCGCCTTTGGACCCGTCATGCAGATGAGCACCTCATCGCCACACGTGACGTCCTGTTTCTTGCCTTTGCGCGTCGCGACACACTCGGTGCGATCCGGCAGCATCACCAAATACTCACGACCAAAGTCGCCGGTAACCAACGCCTTCACGGGCTGCGCCTTGGTCGGCTGGGTCATTTAGTCAGCGCCTCGATTTTGGCCGCGCAAATGAAATCATTTAGCGTGATACCTCCGGCATCATGTGTCGAGTAAGCCACAACACAACGGTTGTAATGCACACCCATGTCGGGATGGTGGTCTTGCTGATGTGAAACCCAGGCACTGGCGTTCACAAAGGCCATGGTCTCGTGGTAATTCTTGAAGGTGTACGTTTTCTGAATTTCGTTACCCACTCGCGTCCAGCCGGAAAGCGTTGTGAGGTGGGTGCTGATGGTTGCGTCGTCCAACGCAACCGCCTGTCCGCCGGGAGCGCAATGCATGTTTGCAAGATTCATGTGGTTGGTACCGTGGAAGTTGAAAACGTGTGCAAGTGGGCGATACGTATGGCGGCCGGCGGATGGGAGTCATACACCGCCGAGTGCAACGGATCAGGAGTAAGTGTGGAGGCATTGTCTCGATAAAGCTTTACCAGTGCCGAGATCAAATCCCTTGCATTGGTTTGTTCGGCCGCATAGGCGTCGGCTTCAAATTCATGTTTGCGCGAGACCAAACTCGAAAGCGGCGTCATCCAGAATGTAAATACCGGCAGTATGGTGAAGAACAACACCAGCGAGACCGCAACCGGTGCCGAGGCTGCTGTCGCGTTTGCCACCCCTACAGTAGCTGTGGGCAGCCCAAGTCCTTCATAGAACCACGGTTTGTCAATCACCCAGCCCATCAGCGCCAACATGACGAACGAACTCGCAAACATCGCCACCATACGTTTGACGATATGGCGACGTTTGAAATGCCCCAACTCGTGCGCCAGCACCGCCTCGATTTCTTCAGGCGTCAGACGCTGCATCAAGGTATCAAAGAACACAATTTGTTTGGCTTTACCCAGTCCCGTGAAGTACGCATTGCCATGTGATGAGCGCTTCGAGCCGTCCATGACAAACAAACCCTTGGCGTGAAAGCCGCACTTGGCCAGCAGTGCCTCGATGCGTGTTTTCAAACTCGTATCCTCCAGCGGCAAAAATTTGTTGAATAGTGGTGCGATAAACGTTGGGTAGACGGCAATCATCAGTAATGAGAAACCCGTCCATACCAGCCAAACGTACAACCACCACAGGCCACCCATCTTTTCCATCAGCCACAGCGTGGCGAGCAACAGCGGCCCGCCGATCACCACCGCCAGCGCCCAGCCTTTCACGGCGTCGGTAATGTAGGTGTGCAGAGTAGTTTTGTTAAAGCCGTATTTCGCTTCGATGACAAACGTGCGGTAAATATCAAAGGGCAGGCCGATTAGACTGGTCACGATTCCGACCGCCGCCACGAACGCCAGGCCGTTGGCATAGACGTTGCCAAACATGCCGTCTGTGGAAACATGGAGCCACGCCAGCCCCCCACCGAGGGTAAGGCCAAGCAACACCACGACGTTGAGCGCTTCCTCGGTCAAGCCAAAGCGTTGTTTGTCGAGGGTGTAATCTGCGGCTTTTTGGTGGGCATCCAGCGTGATGCTGTCGGCGAACTCGGCGGGCACGGCGTGACGATGCTGGGCGACGTGACGCATGTGGCGCAGGCTTAGCCAAACGCTGAAGGCTAGGCTGATGGCGGTGGCGGCCAAAAAAATAAGAGTAAAGGTATGTGAGCTTGCTGCGGTCATAGCTGGGCTTCGTGAGAAACTACGATTTAAATAACCATCTATTTTACGTTCCCATGGCACAAGACCAAAACAATCTTATCTGGCTCGATATGGAGATGACCGGCCTCAAACCCGAGACCGACGTCATCATCGAAATCGCAATGGTTGTCACCGACGCCCAACTCAATGTTGTCGCCGAGGCACCAGTGCTGGTCGTCCACCAGCCGGATAGCGTGCTCGATGCGATGGACTCGTGGAACAAATCCACCCACCGCAAATCAGGCTTGATCGACAAGGTGAGGGCCTCCACCCTGACTGAAGTAGTCGTCGAGCGGCAAATGATCGAGTTTCTACGTGAATACGTACCGGCCAGCACCTCGCCGATGTGTGGTAATTCCATCTGCCAGGATCGGCGCTTTATGGCCAAGTGGATGCCGCAGTTGGAGGCCTACTTCCATTACCGTAATCTGGACGTATCCACTCTCAAAGAACTCGCCAAACGCTGGAAGCCTGCCATCATGTCGGGCTTGACTAAACACGGCAAACACGAGGCGTTGGCCGACATTCACGAATCCATTGAAGAGCTCAAGTACTACCGGCAGCATTTACTCAATCTTACGAGTTAACATTCAAAGTGACCAATCGGCGGGCATTTCCAGCCAAAAATGCCTGAAAACACCCGCCGATACGAGAGATTTATATGGTCACAAACATCGCGACGACAGCCGCTGCCATTGTCGCAGTCGCCGCCCATCCGAGCGCCGTCAGTTTCCTGCGGATGGTGTACCGACCCATCACGCGCTCGTTACTGGCTAGTAGCATCATCACCACCATGATTGGTACGGCAATTACGCCGTTGATGACCGCACTCCAATAGAGTTCTTTCATTGGGTCCACTGGCGTGAAGCAGAGCATCACCCCACCGATGGTAGCGGCGGAGATGATGGCGTAAAAGCGGCGGCCTTCATAAGGCAACAAATCCAGACCGGTGCGCCAATCGAATGCCTCTGCCACGGCATAGGCTGCGGAGCCTGCCAGTACGGGTACCGCTAGCATGCCGGTACCGATGATGCCAAGGGCGAACAGCAGGAAGGTGAAATCCCCCGCCAATGGTCGCAACGCTTCGGCTGCCTGCGCCGAGGTTTCGATGTTCGTTAGTCCGGCGGCATTGAGCGTGGCCGCAGTGGAGAGGATGATGAAGAACGCAATCAGATTGGAGAATCCCATGCCGACGATGGTGTCCCATCGAATGCGTTTGAGATGCGCCTTGGCCTCATCGACGGCAAGCGGCTGCGGCTCACCACCGTTGGCGGCGCGTAGATCTTCCATCTCCTGTGCGGCCTGCCAGAAAAACAGGTAGGGGCTGATGGTAGTGCCAAATACCGCGACGACCATGGTAATGGTGTCGTTATTCCAGGATAGTGTTGGCCACATCGCGCGGGCCATTACCGTTGTCCACGGCACGCTGATACTGAACACGACGGCAACATAGGACAGTAGTGCTAGGGTCAACCACTTCAGATAGCGAACATAGGTTTCATAGCGCAGAAACACTTGCAGCAGCAAACAGAGCAAGCCGAAGGTGACGGCGTAGACATGCGCCGAGCCACCAACCAGCAGCCGTAATGCTTCGGCCATCGCGGCGATGTCTGCGGCGATATTGATGGTATTGGCCAGCAACAAAAGGCCGACGATCAGATAAAGCACAAAGGCCGGTAAATGCGCGCGGATATTTGCCGCGAGCCCGCGGCCAGTAATACAGCCGATGCGCGCACTTACCATCTGAATACCGGCCATCAGTGGAAAGGTGAAAATCACCGTCCACAACATGTTGAAGCCGAATTGCGCTCCAGCCTGCGAGTAGGTGGCGATACCGCTCGGATCATCGTCAGCTGCGCCGGAAATGAGGCCGGGACCCAGTAGGCTCACGGTAGGGTGCTCGGCGATTTGAGCAACCACTTTTTTCATTACCGGGCGGCGCGTCGGTTTGTCGATGAGGCGCTGCCTGGCTTAGTCCAGCCAGCCCTTGCGCCTGAAATAGGCAAACGGCACCAAGACCGAGACCACCATCAAGACGATGGCGAACGGGTAGCCGTATTCCCAGTTGAGCTCGGGAAACCAACCTTTGAAGTTCATACCGTAGACCGACGCGATGAGGGTTGGCGGCAGCAAGGCAACAGAGGCCACCGAAAAGATCTTGATGATCTTGTTTTGGTTGATGTTGATGAAGCCAACCGTCGCATCCATCAAGAAGTTGATCTTATCGAACAGAAACGCGGTATGGCCGTCGAGTGAATCGATGTCTCGCAGGATCTGCCGAGCCTCCTCGACCTGATCACCGTCGAGCAATTTTTGCCGCATCAAAAACGACACTGCACTGCGGGTGTCCATCACATTGCGGCGAATGCGACCGTTCAAGTCCTCTTCGGCCGCCACTCTTGCCAATACTTTGCTGGCTTCCGTATCGGTCATCTTTTCGGTAAGTACTGTCGCCGATATTTTCTCCAATTCAGCGTAGACACCTTCGAGGGCATCAGCGGAATACTCCGCGTCGGTGGCGTACAGATCGAGCAACACTTCACGCGCGTCTTCGATGTATCCGGGGCGTGTCCTAGCGCGCATCCGCACCAGCCGAAACACCGGCAGATCCTCCATGTGCAAGCTGAATAGCGTGTTACCTTTGAGAATGAAAGCCACCGAGACGTTGCGTGAGTCGTCGTCGACTTCCAGCAGGAAGTCCGAGCGCAGATTTAGCTCTCCCGCATCACCCTCAAAAAAGCGCGCCGAGGCTTCGATATCAGCCATATCGTCGCTGGTCGGTAACTCCAGTTGATAGAGGGTACGGATCCATTCGCGCTCGGTTGCCGTGGGCGAGTCGAGATCAATCCAGATCGGGTCGGAGTTTTTCAGGTCGTCAAGCGAATCAACTTGCAGCTGATTAAGCCGGCGATTGTTGAGGATGAATACGTTGAGCACAGCGCGGGGCTTTCGTGAAGTTGCGCGATTGTAGTCGATGCGCGTGGCAAAGTCTCGTATGGTGCTGCGTTTTGGTTACGGTTGACCCAAGAAAAAGTAGAAGATCGAACCACGGTCGCGTGCGCGACCGTAACCCAGGTAGAGCGGTCCCAAGGCGGTATCGGCACCGAGATAAATCCCGAGCGAGGTGCGCGTCCGGGCTTCATCGGTCAGTTGGAACGGCTCGCTGATTTTCCCGGCTTCGATGGAAGCCCCTGCAAATACGCGGCTGCCGAGAAGACTTTGGGGTAACGGCAGGCGTTGCGAATAGCTGAGACGGCCAAAAGTTACACGATTACCCAAAAGCTCATTGGGGCGGTAGCCGGAGAGCTGCAGAAAGCCGCCCAGCGAAAACTGATCAAAAACCGATAACTCATTGTTGTAGGCGCGGCCGTATCGGGCCGCAAAGCCGATGGTATGACGACCAAATGAAATATGGTCGCTGTAGTTTGCCTCCAACCTTCGGTAGTTCTCGCTCGCGCCGAGCCCGGTCATATTCGTCAGATAGTCAATGCTGAGCAAACGGCCTTCGCGCGGAAAATTCAGGTCGTCTTGATTGTCGTAGATGGCGCGCAGACGCACCCCGCCTTGTTTGAACGATACGTTGTCAAACAACGCCGGCGGACCGATGCCAAGCTTGGCCCTGTCGCGACCACCGACAAGGCCGATGCGGGCGATGGCATTGCGGCTGATGTCCGCGCCGAGCTCGACGCCGTAAGTGTCCGAGGATACATCGTACTGTGCGATACGTTTGCCATCAAAAAGAAGATCAACCCGACGGCGTACGAGTTCAACACCCGGCGCAATATTGACGAAGCTGTCGGCACCGAATGGTTGAAAGAAACGCGACGCTAAACGTCGGTCCCGACCGATTTGTACGTCATTACGCCACTCGGCACCGGCCTCGTTAAATTGTGTTTGCTGGGAACGGATGAGCAGGTTAAAACGTCCTTCGCCAACCGAATCGGCGGCGAGTGACAGGCCGACACGCAAATAATTTGGCCCCCCATTGTTTCTCACGTGCGTTGATTCGCAACACCTGCAAGTTGTTGTCGTCGAGCAGCGAATAGTTGACCCGCTCAAAGTAGCCGGTACCAAAGATGCGTGAGATACCCGCGTCGAGCTTCTTGAAATCAACCGGCTCGCCGGGCTTTATATCGAGGGTGCGTTTGACCTCGCTCGTGTTCGCCCGCTCGAGTCCGACCACCTCGACTAGATCGATGGTTTCACCCTCTATGACGGGGCGACCACGTGCAGTACGTATCGCACCTTGATAATGGAAGTAGGCGTCTTCCGACAAACTCAACAACGCGAGTTTGTCGCCAAGCGCACGTGCGGCGGCTTCACCGATCCTCATTGCCTCTGTGCTGCGAGAAAAGTCGGTGGCACTCACCTCATCGAGGGCTGGCGTGATGAGGATATCGGTCGACTTGAGAGACTCAATGGACGCACGCACGTTCTGTTCGGTGAGAATGTTGATCATCTGCAGGGAGACGCCGAGTACCGAGAGCAATTCTTGCCGCTTCAATAAGCCCGAGCCGATATTGACGGCGATGACGATATCGGCACCCATATCGCGCGCAATATCAACCGGCAAATTGCGCGTGAGACCGCCGTCCAAGAAGATGCGATCATTGATTTCGAGAGGCGCTACCGCACCCGGCACCGACATCGAGGCGCGCATTGCATCGGCGAGTCGTCCTTGCTTAAGTACAAACATCTTGCCGGTTTCAGCGTCGGTGGTCACTGCCCGGAACGGAATCGGCAGGCGGTCAAAATCAACCGTACCGGGTGCGAAACGGGTGATGCTTGAAAACAACTGGTCCAGTTTCTGGCCGGTGATGGCACCCGGCGGCAAACGCACCGAATAGTCCTTGATGCCCATCTCGAGTTTCAGCAGCCGCGCTTGGTCTTCCTCTTTACGCAGAAAGCTGCGGTCCTCGCGCGGGCTGGAATCGGTAAAGACGTCGTTCCAATTGGTCTTGCGTACCAACTCTTCAAGGTCTCTTATCGGCGTGCCAGAAGCATAGGCAGCACCGACCAGCGCACCGATCGAAGTTCCGGTGACAATGTCGACGGGGATACGCAGCTCTTCGAGGACCTTGATCACGCCGATGTGCGCCGCACCACGGGCACCGCCACCGGATAAGACAAGGGCAATTTTGGGGCGATTAAGGGGTGGGTTGTCAGCGACCGGAGGTGTCGGCTGGGCGTGTGCGGTTTGCAGCGCATGCATCAAAGCGAACGTCGCAACGACGAGTACAATTTGTTTCGTTATTCGCATCCGGTCATTCTACCCGCAGCAGCAGACGTGCCAATCGCACCTCAAGTCCGAATATTTCACGGATTTCGCAAATAGAAATCGGCGTTTGCTCTGATCTTGTCTATGATGGAGGTATCGAATCAACACACGCAAGAGCGAGAAACGTCGCTGCTAAATTGTACTCAGGAAATCGGCGCTGTGCGGCGCGAATCTGGGCATGTTGGGTGGCGGGTGATTGAAGGCTGGTTTGACGGCGGTGATATAAGCTGCGATGGGGGTGTGATTGGCCCGAGGAATCATTTTTCGCAGCTTGCCTGACGAAACGACGATTTGCGACGTCGGTATTGATTTGGCCCACCAACTTGGGCACCAGACTTTGTTCGCTTGGCAGGGCATTGATCCAATTCTTGAGTCTCCCCTCAATTCTCCCGCTTTCTCCCAACTAAGGCAGGCTAACCGACCGGCTATTCAAACCTGCCATGCATCATTCGCTCTCGCCTATATCTTGTTTTTCACCAGTCGCTATGCTGATGATCCTGAATGCGCAAGAGTCGCTAAGAAGAGAGACTCTTGGGACATCAATACCCTGGAAGAAAGTCTAGACTTGTCTTTGGTGTTATTAAGGCGCAGCTGTGAGTTCACAGAACTCGACGAAGCATTGATGCAGGAGATGGTCGCTACGGTCGAATCGGATATGAAGGCGGTCTTTGCTGAAACCGGGATGAAGCAACGCCGCTTCGTCGAATTCAACTATGGCGCATGCACCTGGAAGACACCCCGCCGTTGTGTGGCACGACTAGCCTGAACATTTCATGGCGGGCGGTGCTTGCCAAATGCATGTGGGAGGAGGGGGCCTGTTTGGCAGAAACAGTGCCGCGCACTCGCTCGAGGGTGCCCGAGAGCGAACATGCCGCCCCCATGCACGGCAAATTACGAGCGGTTGAAATTGCTATGCCAGCCGTCCAGAGGCGACGCGCTTCGACGCAGCGGGCGGGCCATGAAGTATTCGGCTTACGTGGCGAGAGGCGATTCGGATTCCCGCTTGATACCAAACCAGGTCGAATATAGTGCTGGCAGGAAAAACAATGTCAGCAACGTCGCGACCAACAGACCGCCCATGATGGCGACCGCCATCGGCCCAAAAAACGCAGAACGCACCAGCGGGATCATTGCCAGCACGGCCGCCATCGCGGTCAACACGATCGGCCGCAGACGGCGAACCGTAGCGTCAATCACCGCGTGGAAACGATCATGTCCGGCGGCGATGTCCTGCTCGATCTGGTCGATCAGAATCACCGAGTTACGCATGATCATGCCGAATAGCGCGATGGTACCTAGCATCGCGACAAACCCGAACGGTTTGTTTAGTACGATCAAGAACAAAGTGACTCCGATCAGCCCCAGTGGCGCGGTCAACACGACAATGATGACGCGTTGGAAACTCTTAAGTTGCAACATCAGCACGGTTAGCACAGCGAGCAGGAAAAGTGGCATGCCAGCGGCGATTGACGCGGAGCCCTTTGCGCTTTCTTCCACGGCACCGCCGACATCAAGGCGATAGCCATAGTCGAGTTTTGCCCTGAGTTTTTCCATCGGGTCATGCAATTGAGAGACGACCGTTGCAGCTTGCAGGGAGGGCACATAAATGTCGGCTTTGATGGTGATGGTCGGCAAACGGTCGCGACGCCAGATAACCGGATCTTCAAACTCATAACGCAGTTTCGCGATCTGGCTCAAAGGCACCGAGCGGCCCGAATGAGTTGGTACTGAAAGACTATCGAGAAGGGAGATTTTGGCGCGTTCGGCCAACGGGCCGCGCAGCAGGATTTCGATTTGTTTATCACCTTCGCGCAGGAACGTGACCTGCGTTCCGTTCAACGATCCGTTCAGAAAACCCGCGAGCTCGGCGGAGGAAATTCCCAGCAGGCGCGCTTTATCCTGATCGATATCGAGTTTGATGACCTTGGATTTCTCAAACCAATCCGTCTGGATGTTGGACAGATTGCCATTCGCGCGCAGGATGTCGGCGATTTCGGTCGCGTAGACACGCAGCTTCTCGGTGTCTTCGCCAGAGATGCGGTACTGAATCGGGAAGCCCACCGGCGGGCCATTCTCAAGGCGGGAAATCCGCCCGCGAATTTCCGGCATGTCCTTATCGAACAACTCAATCAGCTTAAGCCGTAGCGCTTCGCGGGCGACCGGGCTCTTGGTGGTAATCACACATTGGCCGAAGGCCGGACTGGGCAGTTGCTGATCAAGCGGCAGATAAAAGCGTGGTGCGCCGGTACCTACATAACACACATAATTTTCGAAGGTGTCCTTCTGTTTGTCGAGGAATGCCTCCAGCAGTTTGATCTGCCGATCAGTTGCGGTAATCGACGAGCCTTCCGCAAGGTGCACATCAACAATCAATTCCACCCGGGTCGATGACGGAAAAAACTGCTGCTGCACAAAGCGGAAACAAAGCAAAGATAGGATAAATAGTGCCACCGTTGCTGCGAGCACGGTCTTTTTGTTGTCAACACACCAAGCCACTGCGCTGCGGAAGCGGCGGTAAAATGCCGTGTCGTACACGTCGTGTTCGTCGTGATGACTATCGATGGCGGTTGCGACCTGTGCGCTGCTGTTCGCTGAATGAGTAGCGCCGTCAGGAACGAGGCGTTTTGCAAGGCGCGCGCCTACAATCGGAATCCTGCTGATCCAGCCTGCAATGCGAAGAGTGCGAGGCGTGATGACCGGCTTGCCGTTCACGTAGTCGGGTAGTAAATGGTAACCGAGATACGGAATAAAAATCACCGCGGCAAACCAAGACAGAACCAGCGCCAGCGTCGTCACCTGAAAAATTGCGATGGTGTATTCGCCCGTGCTGGATTTTGCGGTCGCAATTGGCAAGAAACCCGCCGCCGTGACCAATGTGCCGGACAACATCGGAAAGGCGGTCGAAGTGTAGGCAAAACTCGCCGCTCTCACGCGGTCCCAGCCTTGTTCCATCTTGATGGCCATCATTTCCACGGCGATGATGGCGTCATCGACCAATAACCCCAGCGCCAGAATCAACGCGCCGAGCGAGATCTTGTGCAAGCCGACGCTAAACATATTCATACAAATAAACGTCGCGGCCAGCACCAGCGGGATCGAGAGCGCCACCACAAAGCCGGAGCGCATGCCCAAGCTGAAGAAGGTGACGGCGAGGACGATAATGACGGCTTCGGCCAGTGAACGTACAAACTCGCCAACACTGGCACGAACCGCGCGCGGCTGATCGTTTACACGGTGCAATTCGATGCCCACCGGCAGCGTTTTTTCAATCCGTTCGAAGGCGTTGTCTAGGTTTTGTCCGAGCGTCACAATATCGCCGCCCGCGCGCATGGCAATACCCAAGCCCATCGCTTCCTTGCCGAGATAGCGCATCTTGGTGAACGCAGGGTCGATGTAGTCACGTTTAACGGCCGCCACGTCACCAATCTTGATGACACGGCCGTTGGCACGCAACGTGAAATTACGGATCGCCTCGACGTCGGCAAGGCTACCGGAGGAGCGTACGTAAATTTTATCGGTCGCGGTCTCGAACACGCCGCCCGGGGCGACTGCGTTTTGCGCCTGCATCGCGGAGATGATGGAGGCAATATCGATGCCCAAGTTGGCAAGTTTGACGTTCGACAGCTCGATAAAAATCTTCTCTTCTTGCTCACCGAATAACTCGACCTTGGCAACATCCGGCACGCGGAGTAGTTCGCGGCGAATGCGGTCAGCGTAGACCTTCTTGTCGGCGTAGCCGTAACCTTCTCCTGTCAGGGCAAATATGTTGCCGAACGTATCGCCGAACTCATCATTAAAGAACGGACCTACAACGCCCTGAGGCAGCGTCCCGCGGATATCGCCGACCCGCTTGCGTACTTGGTATTGTGTCTCTGGAACGGCGGAGGCAGGGGCGGCATCATCGACAAAAAACAAGACGGTCGATTCGCCCGGTCGTGAATAACTGCGGATGAAGTAAAGATTGGGGACTTCCTGTAGTTTTTTCTCGATACGATCAGTAATTTGTTGATCCACCTCCGCGACCGACGCACCGGGCCAGATAGTGCGGATGGTCATTGCCTTGAATGTAAATGGCGGATCTTCGGATTGGCCCAACTTTCCGTATGAGAAGATGCCGGCGATACCGATGATGACGATGAGGTAGAGCACCAGTGACTGGTTCTTTAGCGCCCATTCAGACAGATTGGTGTTGGTCATGACGGCCTGCTATCGGGTTATAGGTTCGGCGGCGCTTGCCAGTTGCGGTATACCAGGCCCGGCTGGTGTCGCGTTGGGTGCTGCGTTTGGCACAAAGGCAACTTTGCCGTCACCCTTAACTTGCGGGTCGACCAGTGGCTTTACGACTTCGCCATCACGCAGCTTTTGCACACCAGCCGCAACAATGGTGTCTCCCGGCTTGACTTGGGTAGACGTCACCAACGCATTGGTCTCGCGGTACTGCATGACGGTCACCGGCTTCAGGGTGACTTTGCCATCCGCGCCGATTTGCCAGACGCCGATGTTGTTGCCTTTGGCGTACAGCGCCGAGAGCGGCACCGCGAAGCTGCCCGGCTCCTCGCTGCCGACAAATGCCGCAAAGGCAGACATGCCCAAGCCGACGCTATCCTTGTTCTCTTTGCCAACGGTTACCGCGATTCGGCCGGCGTAGGTGCGCGTCGTGGCGTCGGCGGCACCGGAGACTTCACGCACTTTTCCCGCGTAGAACACCTCGGGTTTCGACCATAGATGCACGCGAATCGGGCGTTTCAGATTTGCGCCGCGAAAGTCACCAATACGCGACTCCGGGATGGCGATGGCGAGTTCCAGTTCGTTCTGATTTGCCACCCTTAATACTGTTTGCCCTTGTGCAACCACCTGACCCGCTTCAGCGGACACCTGTGTCACCACGCCGTCAGTTTGCGCCACGAGGGTGGCATAGCCGGCCTGGTTGAGAGAAACATTGGCGGTTGCCTTTTGCGCATCTAGTCTGGCGCGCGCCGCGTTGGCCACGTTGATTTTTTGATCAAGCGCCGATTGGCTGATGAAACCCTTGGAGAATAGATCGCGATAACGCTTTGACTCCGCATCGGCGAAGTCAGCCTCGGTTTGTTGTGCCGTCACTTGC
>JBEILF010000020.1:0-25543 GCA_040379385.1 Burkholderiales bacterium
CGAGGTCACGGCACTCGGCGGGTATACGCAGGCGCGCGCAGAGAGCATCGATTCACTCCACACTTTGGGCCTCGTGACCGGGATGCCGGGGCAGAAACTGTGAAGGTGTGACCGCCTTGCCAAGGTCGTGTGTGAGCGCAGCGAAGCGAACCGGCAAGCTGGCTTTTGTTTGTGCGGCATAGTCGATCACCATCATCACATGCACACCGGTGTCGATTTCCGGGTGGACGGCACTAGATTGCGGTACACCCCACAAACGATCAATTTCCGGTGCGATATGTGCAAGTGCACCGCAATCACGCAGCACTTCGAACATACGTGAGGGGGTGGCTTCAGCGAGCCCGCGCGCGAGTTCTTGCCATACTCGCTCGGCAACCAGCGAATCCACTTCGCCGGCATCAACCATTTCCCGCATTAGCGCCATCGTTTCGCCCGCCACGGTAAAGCCCATCTGGGCGAATCGCGCGGCAAACCTTGCCGTTCGCAGAATTCGAACCGGGTCTTCGCGAAACGCATCGCCCACATGCCGTAACAGTTTGTGATTCAAGTCGGCCTGCCCGCCGTAAGGGTCGATGATATGTCCCGCATCGTCTCGCGCCATGGCGTTGATGGTCAGGTCTCGTCGCGCCAAGTCCTCTTCAAGGGTGACAGTGGGTGCCGCATGGAAGGTGAAACCCTTGTAGCCAGGCCCGGTTTTGCGTTCGGTGCGCGCGAGCGCGTATTCCTCATGCGTTTTCGGATGCAAAAACACGGGGAAGTCTGCCCCAACCGGCTTAAACCCAGCCTCGATCATTTGACGTGGCGTCATGCCAACGACCACATAGTCGCGATCCGTCACGTTGAGGCCGAGCAATTGATCACGAACCGCGCCGCCGACAGTGTAGGTTTTCATAAGTCGATTATGTCGCGAATCGACTGACCAGCGCTTGACACTGGTGGAGAAAGACTGTGGTGGATAAAACTCGACAATTGGCGGGCGCTTTCAGACGTTTTGGCTTGAAAAAGGCCGCCCATCGGGGCGTTTCAATTCTTGATGAAAGTGCCGGCGTATGGCTCGTCTTCCGCGACAAACTCGGTTTCGGCGAGTGCAGCGGTTTGCCAAGCGACGACCGACGGATGCGTGCGAACGGCGGCGCAGTAGGATTCTGTGTCTGACGAAACTGTTGGCGAATAAGTCATGAAGCGCATCACAACTGGCGCAAACATTGCATCTGCGGCTGAAAACGCGCCAAATAAGAATGGGCCACTTGCAGATGGTTGGCCGAATCGTTCGCGGGCCTCCCTCCAAAGCGCCTCAATTCTGGCGATGTTTTTAGCGACATCATCATTCATGCCGAGACCGGGGAACCTGGCGCGAATGTTCATCGGCATCGCCGTTCTCAGCGGGCGGAACCCAGCGTGCATTTCGGCAACCATGGCACGCGCATAAGCCCGTGCTTTTGCTCCTGCCGGCCAGACGTGTCTGTCGGGAAATCTCTCCGCCAAGTATTCATAGATCGCGTTTGATTCCCAAACGCAGATGCTGTCGCCGCCACCAACCTCACCATCCCATAAGACGGGTACGAGTTTCGACGGTGAATAGTGTGCGATTCTTGCATCCCATTCAGCCGAATGAAACTTAAGCATCACCTCCTGAAATGGGATGTTTAGCGCGCGCAGAATCAGCCACGGGCGCATGGACCATGATGAATAGTTCTTGTTGCCGATAACCAGTGTTAGCATTTTGTTGTCGATTACGATTTGTCAGTCGGCATTTGACGGCTGTCTACAGCGATCCCCTTGCGGAAGTGTTGGTAGCGGCCTCTTCCGCCGTCAGCGTGCATGTAGGCGCACACCGTATCTTCCATGGTAGCCGGCTGGCCAAAGATCGCCGGGAACGGTTCGTTTGAGGTATTCGGCGTTTGCATCGAAGCCACGTTATCGCGGGTCATGATCTTGCCCGGCAAGAACTCAAACACAGCTGCTTGTAGCGCCGAAAGCCCGGCACCTAATCCAACCACCATGCGTCGTTTACCCGAAATTTGGATGACGAATTCAATGAGTTGTCGGAGGGAGTACACCTTTGGGCCAACCAGTGGATAGGTCTTGCCAGCAGTCTCCGGCATATCGATGGCCATCGTTACCGCACGTGCGACATCTTGCACCCAGACAACTTGAAATGTCGCCTCTGGCGATCCAAGTGGAATTACCGGAAACAGCTTCACTAGCTTCAAAAACATGTTCAGGAACTTGTCATGCTCACCGTAAACCACTGAAGGACGAAACACTGTTACTGCGAGTCCGGTGCGCTCGGCGATCTCTGCTACCGCCGCTTCACCACGACCACGGGAGCGCAGGTATTGGCTTGGTCCTCCAGCGTCCGCACCAATGGCGCTCATGTGCACCAGCCGTTGGATGCGGTGTCGAGCGCAGCATTCTGCTACCCGTGCGGGAAAAGCGACGTGAACCGATTCGAAATCGCCATGCAAGATGCCAATAAGGTTAATCACGACATCGTGATGGCGGACGAGTTTGTCAAGGGTGTCGGGGTCTCGAATATTGGCCGACATAACCTCGCAGGTCGGTAGCAACAACAGGTGTTTGGCGCGCTCGCGATCCCGCGTGGGGACAGTGACAAATTCACCACGCTTGGTGAGTGCCTCGGCAATCGCGCTGCCAATAAAGCCACTGCCGCCTAGTAACAAGATTCTTTTCATGTCCGACAGCGGGTTTTTCTAGCGGGTAACTGCTGCGAGTTGTGGATTGGGCGGTGGATTGTGCGGGTTCGATATGGTGCCGATAGTGTGGCCCACACTAGCCGTTGTTGTACCAGGCTTGGCTGGCACAACTCCCATCAGCGCTGTCAGCGGCACCGATGTGCCGTGAATTCGATGACCGTAGTACCACTTGTTGAGCATTACTTTTTTGACATAGTCGCGCGTTTCGTTGAACGGGATCGATTCGGCGTAGATCGCACCCTCAAGAGGCACGGTTGCGCGCCATCGACGTGCCCGGTTGGGGCCGGCGTTGTAGGCAGCGGTTGCAAGCACCGGATGACCAAGGTCATCGAGCACATGTTTGAGATAAAAGCTGCCTAACGATAGGTTGACACCAACATCGGCAACCCGATTCACCGAGTAGTCCTTTACGCCCACTTGTCTGGCAGCCCATTTTGCCGTTGTTGGCATCAGCTGCATCAAACCAATCGCGCCGACGCTCGATCTGGCTTCCGTCATGAAGCGGCTCTCTTGGCGGATGAGTCCATAGATCCACGCCTCGTCCAGCCCAAAAGTCGCCGCGTTGGTCTGTAGCGTTTCACGGTGCGGTAGCGGATAACGCTGGCTGAAGTCATGCACAGTCTTAGTACGCTCGGCGGTGTTGATTGCACGGTCGGGGAGACCTTGCTGTCGCGCAATCTCGGCACCGGCAAGAAGTGTCTCGTCATCCGCATTGCGCATGGCAACTACCCATTCGCGAAACGCATCGCCGCGTAAGTCCTTCACCTCCGGTTTCAGGTCAGCTAGGCGATACAGTGCAAACGAACGCTTCACGGCCGCGCGTTCCCGGAGCCTTGCGATGGCATCGTCGGCTGACTTAACAGTTTGAAAATTTGGTTTTATCGCCATACCCAACTCTTCTGCTGCCATCACCGCATAAAAGTGGTTTTCGCGCGACAAGGCCTCGCGCAGGAGGCGGGCGGTGGTCAGATCGGTGGCATTGGTGGAAGTGGCCATCGCCCGGGCCAGCCAATAGCGCCACGTCGGGTTGCGCCGTTCTACGTCAGACATCTCTTGGATCGTGCGCCGCACAGTTGACCACTGTGCCGGGTCGGTTGACGATCCGCGAAGCGCTGCCCTCACCAGCCAGCCTGCTTGCTGGTCATTAAGGACGTACAGGTTGTCCGCCGCGCGTGCGTTAGCAAACCACGTCAATGCTTCCGGCTGAAGCTGCATGGCGGCATGCATGCCGATCTGTGCCCACGCATGGGCTAAAGCGGACTTGGGCAGTCGAGCAGCATTTTTGTCCGCCCAGTAAGCTGCCGCCTCAGGGTTAGTGCGCGCCAATCGCGTTATGGCGAATAGGCTCAGCTCGACCAGTGCCCGGTCTTCGGGTCTGAGGACGGATTTGGACAGGAAATGGCGCGGATTGAGATTGGCCGCTGCGGTGGACGCTTCAAAGCCGGCGCGGGTAGTCGCCATCAACGCAACAGTGCGTCGGGCGTCGGCAAGCTGGCCTGCATCAAACAGCGCACGCGCACGCCGCCACAGGTCGTCTTCCGAGATGTTTTGCGTGCCAACCAGCTTGTCGAACAGGTCGTAACAGGGTTCTGCAGCGGGCTTGGCAGTGAGTAGCAGGCTCCTTGCATCCGCAATGGCGCTGCTGCGATCAGTACCGCCCAATTGGAAGCGATAACGCAATCGCTGGCACGCAACCTCGTTGTCGTCGCCCGTGTATGCGGCCTGAAACTGCCCAAACTGCAACCAGGATTCCAGCTTCCCCAGCGCGCGCAAGTAGTCACGGCGAAGCTGATCAGCGAAGGGGGCATCGCCATGCTCTGCGCTAAAACGGATGATGTCTGATTCGAGCGCCCAGGCGAATTGCGCGCTTTGCGCGAGTTGTGCGCTGATCCACCAATACCTGACGTAGGGGGCGAGGACAAAATCACTGCGCTGTCCAATTCGCTCTTTTGCCGCCTCGAGGGCGGCGATATCGCGGCGCTCGAAAGCCGCGCGGGCGCTGAGCCATTCGCGTTCAGGTTGGCTGAGCGGTTGTGTGGATTTAGCGCTACCAAACGGGGCTTGACCCACGGCGGCTGACGGCTCGGCGGTCTTGGTCGGCTCGGCTTTTGCATAGTTGCCAAAGGTCAATGTCAAGGCCAGCGCAGCGGCGTAAAACACGCGTTGCGTACTTGCGGCGCGAATGCCGCTCGACAAATCGGTTGCAATGCCGCAAAAATGGCGCGAATGCAGCGTTAACGAGTATGTTGCTAAGAACATGAAAAATCGCAACGAGGCGAAAGGAAGAGTCATGAATGGGTATTATTGTAGCCGTTCGTTCGCACCGCGCTACTTTTTGCAAGCTAGCAACCCGGTTTTCGGTTCGCTGTCTCGTGTTTTCAGCGCCGCGCTGTTGCGCTCATCATCCCTGACTCGTACTGGCTAATGTTCCGCTAATGGACCTCCTCGATCCGCTGTTCTTAACTGCGCTGCTGAAGATCATCGGCGTCAACATCATCCTCTCAGGAGATAACGCTGTTGTCATTGCGCTTGCCGCCCGAAGTTTGGAAGGGCGGCAGCAAAAGCTGGCAATCTTCTGGGGCTCTGGCGCGGCGATCATCATGCGTATCGCCCTAACCGTGTTTGCCGTCAAACTGCTTGCCTTTCCGTGGTTAAAGATTGTCGGTGCCGGCCTGCTGATCTGGATTGGCATCAAGCTTTTGGTTCCCGAAGATGAGGACGCGCACATTGCGGGACATTCCAATTTGCTCGCGGCGATTAAAACCATTTTGATTGCGGATCTAGTGATGAGTTTGGACAACGTTATTGCAGTCGCCGCCGCGGCCGATGCTGCGCCGGCGGAATTCAAGATTTCTCTACTGGTTCTCGGTTTGGCAATCTCCATCCCGCTGATCATCTTCGCCAGCACCGTACTCATGAAGTTGATGGAGCGGTTTCCAATCATCATTACGCTCGGGGCTGCGCTACTGGGCTTTGTGGCGGGAGAGATGGCGATTACCGATCCGGTTGATATTGACTGGATCAACGCCAACGCGGGCTGGATGCACTACATCGTTCCTGCGGCGGCTGCGGCGGTAGTGGTAGTGATCGGTAAGGCGCTGGCGAAACGCCAGATTGAACAGGGAGCCGCAGTGTCTTAATCAGGACATTTTGCCAGTGCCTTTATGCCCTAGCGTTTTTTGTTTAGTATCGGCGTTTGATGGGTGGGGCGTTGCCCGTTGAAGTGCAGCGTTTTCGTGGTTCGCACAGAGTAATACGTTGTTAACAGGGACATTACATTCTCGGAGGTCAACATGCACAAATCAGGTCCGACTCAAAATCGCTTGTCGCAATTTCGCCGCACACTGCTTGCAGGTGCAATCGCAGCATCAATCGGGCTGGGCATCTCGGCTCCTTCCCTCGCTTGGGAGCCAACCAAATCTGTCGAATTTGTCGTGCCGGCGGGGACGGGCGGTGGTGCTGACCAGATGGCGCGGTTCATACAGGGGGTGGTGACAAAACATAACCTCATGAAGCAGTCGCTGATTGTCGTGAACAAGAGTGGCGGTGCGGGGGCAGAAGGTTTTCTTGATGTGAAGGGGGCAGTCAAAGACCCGCACAAGATCATCATCACGCTTTCTAACTTATTCACCACTCCGTTGGCCACAGGCATACCGTTCAACTGGAAAGACCTCACGCCTGTTCAAATGCTGGCGCTTGATCAGTTTGTGTTGTGGGTCAATGCAGAAACCCCCTACAAGACGGCGAAAGATTACACCACTGCCGTTAAGGCGGCGGGCCCGAGCAAGTTTAAGATGGGCGGGACGGGCTCCAAACAAGAAGACCAAATCATTACCGTGGCCATTGAAAAGCTTACTGGCGACAAGTTCATCTACATTCCTTACAAGGGTGGCGGCGAGGTTGCTGTTCAATTAGTCGGCAAACATGTCGATTCCACGGTGAACAATCCAATCGAAGCGGTCGAACAATGGCGTGCCGGCAAACTTCGCCCGCTTTGTGTATTCGATGACAAGGTGATGCCTTACAACGCGAAAGTCACGGCGACGCAGTCTTGGGCTGATATTCCGACTTGCAAGAGCCAAGGCATGGATGTCGACTACCAGATGTTGCGCGGCATCTTTATGCCGGGAGGTGTGACGAAAGATCAGGTGGCTTTCTATGTGGATCTCTTCAAGAAAATCCAAGCCACGCCCGACTGGAAAGAGTTCATGGAGAAAGGTGCATTCGATACGACTACGCTTACGGGTGACGAGTTTGTCAAATGGCTAACCAAAGAAGAATTACGTCATCAGTCCTTAATGGCGGAAGCGGGCTTCCTCGCAAAAAAATAAGCTAGAAAATAGAGATAGGTCATGTACATCTTGCCGCGCTGGCGAGACAATGATTGTCGACGTTAGCGCGGCCACTTTTTTGTGTACTAGGCGATGCTAGGCTATTAGAGCCGCTCGCTTTCGCAAGTTGTCGTTACCGCTGCGCATTCATGGAGGAGTGTCGCGTGAGTCAGCAAGAATCAAACGAAAAATCGGCTGCATCCGTGCGCGTCGTTGATACCGTCACTGCGGTCATTATCTTCGCCTTTGGCGCGGTGGTCATTTGGGATAGTTACCGCCTTGGGTCGAAATGGGGTAGTGATGGCCCGGAAGCGGGGTATTTCCCTTTTTACATCGGTGTCATTCTCTGTATCGCAAGCGTAATCAATTTGCTTAACGCGCTGCGCGAAAAACCCGAACAAGACGGTGGCGAGTCCTTCGTCAGCCGGTCTTCGATGAAAATGATCATGTCGGTCATGATCCCGACGGTTTTTTATGTTGCCCTGATTGCAGGAATCGGCCCTATACCCGGCGTTGGCATCTATGTCGCATCTGCGCTGTTTATTGCGTTGTTCATGCGCTGGCTAGGTCGCTATGGCTGGGGCAAGGCGGTTGGGGTTAGTGTTGCCGTGCCGATTGTGTTTTTCATGATGTTCGAGATTTGGTTCAAGGTGCCGCTGCCAAAAGGGCCCCTTGAAGCCATGCTAGGCCTCAACTAACGGGGTCCGAAATGGAAGAAATCAATAGCTTGATGCATGGCTTCGCGGTCGCGCTAACGCCGATGAATCTTGGTTTGATGATGGTTGGCATTGTCCTCGGGGTCTTGATCGGCGTACTGCCTGGCTTGGGCGGCGCAAACGGCGTGGCGATCCTGCTGCCACTGACATTTGCGATGGGTAACACGCCGGCGGGTCAGGTTAGCGCGATTATTTTGCTGTCATGTATTTATTGGGGTGCGCTATTTGGTGGTGCCATCACCTCAATCCTGTTCAATATCCCCGGTGAACCCTGGAGTGTGGCGACCACCTTCGACGGTTATCCCATGGCGCAACAGGGCAGAGCGGGTGAGGCACTGACTGCGGCATTTACATCATCTTTTGTCGGTGCATTTATTGCCGTGCTAATGATTACGTTTTTGGCACCATTAGTGGCGAAATTCGCGCTGCGATTCGGTCCGCCTGAGTTTTTTGCGGTGTACTTGCTCACCTTCTGTAGTTTTGTTGGTATGACCAAGTCGCCGCCGATGAAAACGGTCGCAGCGATGATGCTTGGCTTTGCCTTGGCTGCGGTCGGTCTCGATACCGTTACCGGCCAGTTGCGGCTCACCTTCGGTTTTACGGAATTGCTTAAGGGCTTTGATTTCTTGATCGCCGTGATCGGTCTATTCGGCATCGGCGAAATCCTGCTCACCATTGAAGAAGGGCTGGACTTCAAGGGAATGACGGGCAAGATGAAGATGAAGGTGGTAATCGAGACATGGAAGCAGTTACCCAAGTACTGGAAGACGTCGCTTCGCTCGTCGTTGATCGGTTGCTGGATGGGTATTACCCCCGGTGGCGCTACGCCAGCATCATTTATGGGCTATGGCGTGGCGAAGAAGTTTTCGCCCAACGGCGCTAGTTTTGGCAAAGGCGACATTGAGGGCGTCATTGCACCGGAGACGGCGGCACACGCTGCGGGTACGTCGGCGCTATTGCCGATGTTGACGCTAGGTATTCCGGGTTCTCCTACCGCTGCGGTGCTGCTTGGTGGGCTGCTGGTATGGGGTCTACAGCCGGGGCCGATGTTGTTTGAGGAGAAGAAGGACTTTGTTTGGGGGCTGATTGCCTCTATGTACCTGGGCAATATCGCCGGCTTGATCGTGGTGTTGACGACCGTGCCTTTCTTCGCTGCAATCTTGAGAATCCCGTTTTCGATCATTGCCCCGGTCATTCTGGTGATTTGTGCAATTGGCGCATTCACCGTGCATAGCTCGATGTTTGACGTATGGTTGATGGTTGTCTTTGGCGTGATTGGATACGTGTTCAAGAAACTCGACTACCCACTGGCACCGCTGGTGCTGGCCCTTGTGCTGGGCGACCGTGCGGAGGATGCATTTCGTCAGTCGATGCTGTCATCGCAGGGAACAGTAACCATATTCTTCAGCAACCCGCTGGTCGGTTCCATCACCACCCTCGCCCTGCTGATGTTGTTTTGGGGGCCGCTCACGTCGTTAATCAAACGAATACGCGGGTAGTTGAGCGCGTTGTTGCATCACCCCTAGCATCCAGTATGGCGCGATTGGCAGGTGTCTATGCGCAGTTTGCTGTGATGCGTTAAATTGTGTTTCTCTTCCCACTTCCTTAGAGGATAACCATGACGTTCCCATTTTTTAGTGCGATGGTCGGCATTGTCTTTATGGCTGGAATGGTGAGTTTGGTGTTGAGCATCGCGGGGGTGATTCCGCGAGAGCAGATGCCTACGCTGATCATTAGTCACGCCATCGTTGGCTTGCTCGCGCTGGGTATGCATAGTTTTGTCGCACGCAAAAAGGCGCGTTGAGCCAAGCATGGCATAAACTGCACGATAATGCGTGTATTGGGCTCCGCACGAGGGTGCCGACAAAGTCGTTATCTGACGGGCGTCTAGAAGAGAAAATGGCTGGAACTGCCCGTCAATAGGGCGCTTCTGAAATTTTAGCGCGCGAGAATGGCCTGAATCTTGCCCTTTTGTTTGAGTCTTGAGAGTGTCTCTGCGGACAGGTTGAGGTGTGCTGCGAGTTCTTTCATCGGCACTCGTTCGTAAAGCTCCGGATGTTTGCGCAAAAACCGCTGTACGCGCCCCTGTGCGTCCAAAAGATGCAGGGTAATGGTATGCGCCATCACCTCCGACATGAGGTGCATGACTTCGTACTCAAAGTCACCTTTCATGGCAAGATGCCCCTCGATGAATTCAACCCAAATTTCCATCCGCAACATCGCCACCCGCGCCTTGGTGACGGCCCGAATCGCGTATGGCGTTGGCGTGCGCAGTCGCCATGCGGCATAACTGGTCTCCATGTCGTCCTCGGAGGAGAAACGTAAGATCATCTCTTTGCCCTCTTGGTTGGAAACCACGCGCTTTAGCACACCGTCAAGGATGAAATATTGGTACATATCGTGCTCGCCCTGGCCCATCAACAAATCCCCCTTCTTAAAGTCTGCGATCAAAAGGGATTTCTCTAGGTCGGTGAACGCCCGCGGTTTCAGGGTTCGCAACACGATGTTCCGGGCAAGTTGTCCGCGAATGGTTTCACGCTGTGGATGGGAAATGAGCAGGGTCATCTTGTTTTCCGTAGTCAATTGACAGTAGTCAAGGCACAATTATTTTGTCATTTTTATGATGCATGGCAGTTTCGGGCATTGCCGAATCATCGGGGCTTGCAGAGTGTGTGCTTCCGACATGACAAACAAATTCTACGACTCGTGCACCACTGACGCTCTAGCGTGGTGTTGAGTCAAAAAATCAAGGCGAGGCGTCCCATTATGACTACCGATGCAAACACCGAACCAACGACGGATGGCTTTCATCTCGTTATCGACGCGCTAAAGCTCAACGGGCTTAACACCATCTATGGCTTGCCGGGAATCCCCATTACAGATTTGACGCGAATGGCGCAAGCCGAGGGCATGCGTGTTATCTCCTTCCGACACGAGCAGAATGCAGGCAACGCAGCCGCGATTGCAGGGTTTATTACGCAGAAACCGGGCGTTTGTTTGACGGTATCAGCGCCCGGCTTTCTAAATGGGCTCACCGCGTTGTCAAATGCGACAACCAATTGCTTCCCGATGATTCTGATTTCGGGTTCGAGCGAGCGCGAAATCGTAGATTTGCAACAGGGCGATTACGAGGAAATGGACCAGCTTGCGATCGCCAGGCCACTATGTAAAGCCGCGTTTCGTGTCTTGCATGCCGAGGATATTGGCATTGGCATCGCACGCGCGATTCGTGCCGCCGTATCGGGGCGTCCGGGGGGAGTTTATCTCGATCTGCCGGCAAAACTGTTTGCGCAAACGATGGGCGCTGCGGCGGGTCAGCAGTCGTTGATTAAGGTGGTTGATCCCGCGCCGCGCCAAATTCCCGCGCCCGATGCGGTAGCCCGCGCGCTCGATTTGCTTAGGGGCGCAAAACGACCACTGATTTTGTTGGGCAAGGGGGCAGCCTATGCACAAGCAGATGCCGATATTCGTGCCTTAATTGAAAGGACAGGAATCCCGTACTTGCCGATGTCGATGGCCAAGGGGCTGTTGCCCGACACCCATCAGCAATCCGCAGCTGCGGCGCGATCATTTGTATTGCCAGAGGCGGATGTCGTCATGCTGCTTGGAGCCCGCTTGAACTGGTTGCTCTCACACGGCAAGGGCAAGACTTGGGGAGGCAAGGATCACAAGGCTTGGGGTGGACAGAAGTTTATCCAGGTGGACATCTCTCCGACCGAAGCGGATAGCAACGTCGCCATCGACGCACCGCTAATCGGCGACATGGGCTCGTGCGTCGCGGCGCTGCTTGCTGGCATCGAGCCGGGATGGGCAAAACCACCAGCGCAGTGGCTGTCGGCAATCGCCGAGCGTAAAGCAAAAAATATCAGCAAACTTGCGGAAACGTTGGCGAAGGACCCCACGCCGATGAACTTCCATAGTGCGCTCAACGTGGTGCGTGACATCGTTAAGGCGAACCCGGATGCAATGCTGGTAAATGAGGGTGCTAATTCGCTCGACTTCACCCGCAGCATTGTGGATATGTACAAGCCACGAAAGCGCCTCGACGTCGGCACATGGGGCATCATGGGCATTGGTATGGGTTTCGCCGTCGCTGCTGCGGTTGAAACGGGAGAATCGGTCATCGCCATCGAAGGCGATAGTGCATTCGGCTTTTCAGGGATGGAAGTCGAGACCATTTGTCGCTACAACCTGCCGGTTTGTATTGTGATCTTTAACAATAACGGCGTTTATCGTGGAACAGATACAAACCCCACCGGAGGCGCTGACGTTGCACCAACTGTGTTTGTCAAAGGCGCGCGCTATGATAAGTTGATGGAGGCTTTTGGCGGCGTAGGCGTAAACGCTACCACCTCGACCGCACTGCGCGCCGCGATGGAAGAAGCAATTCGGTCAAGGCGGCCAACACTGATCAATGCGGTGATTGATGAAACGGCTGGTACCGAAAGTGGACGAATCACGAGTCTGAACCCGACGGCAGCAAAGAAAAAGTGACACATGCGTTCAGTGGCGCGAGCGGCGCGAAGAGTAATTGGTGCCGGATGATGCCTCGTCGATGTATCGACTTTCTTGTTTGATGGCGTGGAACGCCGAGTGCTTTAGACTGTTAACTTGCGCAGTTTGATGATTGTTGAATAGGAAACTCACAGAATGGAAGCGTTGAAAGGTATCAGAATTCTCGATATGACTCATGTGCAAGCTGGGCCAACATGCTCACAGCTGCTCGCGTGGATGGGAGCAGACGTCATCAAGCTCGAGCCGCCGCAGGGTGACGCTACAAGGGGCCAGCTGCGCGATATCCCCGGAGCTGATTCGCTCTATTTCACGATGTTGAACTGCAACAAACGTTCGATTACTGTGAACATGAAATCTGCCGAGGGTAAAACCGTGTTTGTGGATTTACTGAAACACTGCAATATCGTGATGGAAAACTTTGGGCCGGGCGTATTGGATCGGTTGGGGTTTACGTGGGAAAAAATTCACGAGATCAACCCGAAGATCATCATGGGCTCGATCAAGGGGTTTGGTTCGAGTGGGCCCTACGCGGAATTCAAGGCCTATGAAAACGTCGCACAGGCGATGGGCGGTGCGATGAGCACAACCGGTACGCCCGACGGTGCACCCTTCGTCACAGGCGCACAAATCGGTGATTCTGGAACGGGTTTACACTTGGCAATTGGATTATTGGCAGCGCTGAACCAGGCGAATCGCACTGGCCAAGGACAGTACGTTGAAGTCGCAATGATGGACGGTGTCATGAACTTGTGTCGCGTGAAGTTTCGTGACCATCAGCGCCTCACACGCGGCGGCCTCAGCGAGTATTCGGTGCCGACCTCGCAGGGTATGGGTGACGTGCCGAGGGCGGGCAATGATTCCGGCGGCGGACAACTGGGTAACGCGATTCACTGCAAACCGCATGGCCCGAATGACTGGATTTATGTCGTTGTCCAAGAGGCAGTTTGGGCAGGATTGGCGAACCGCATCGGTCCCGAACTGGGCCTTCCGGAACTGGCGACCGATCCGCGTTTTACGTTGATTGGTGATAGGCGCAAAAACCAAAACGACATGTGGGGACTCATCACCAAGTTCGCATTGAACTACACCAAACGGGAGTTTATGGCGATCTTGAACCCTATCGATGTGCCGTGTGGCCCGATCATGTCAACAACGGACCTCGCCAACGACGAGCACATTCGAGGTCGCGAAATGTACGTTGAGTTGGAGGATGAAAGACGCGGTAAGTGGTGGAATGTCGGCATGCCAATCAAGCTGTCTGCATCGCCGGCAAAGATCGAGCGCGCGCCGTTTTTGGGCGAACACAATGACGATGTTCTGATGAATGTTTTGGGCTATGACGCCGCCAAAGTCGAGGCGATGAAAGTTGCCGGGGCGTTTTCGGCACCGCCTAAAAGGGCCTAGGCTGAATCGCTTTGGCTAAGTTGACAAACCCACGATCATCCATGGAGCGATCACATGAAAATTGCCATCATCGGCCAGCAGGACTTTGGTAAATCGGTTCTGGAGGCGCTGGTCGCTCGCGGGGACGAGATCGTGGGTGTGTTTTGTGCGCCAGAAAAAGAAGGTGCGAAGCCCGACCCAATGCGTTTGGCCGCCGAAGCCCGTAGCCTACGCACATTTCAGTTCCCGTCGCTGAAGGCACCAGAGGCAACTGCCGCCATGCGCGAACTTAACGCAGACATCGGCATCATGGCGTTTGTGCTGCAATTTGCGCCGCAGGAATTTGTGAACATTCCGAAACATGGCACGATCCAATACCACCCGTCATTACTGCCGAAGTACCGCGGACCGTCCTCGATTAACTGGCCGATCTCTCGCGGCGAAACGGAAACGGGGTTGACTATTTTTCGGCCGACTGACGGGCTCGATGAGGGGGCGATTATCCTGCAAAAAACCACGCCAATCAGCGAAAACGACACGCTCGGAACGGTCTACTTTGAGCGTCTGTTCCCGCTGGGGGTTGCGGCCATGCTTGAGGCAGCGGATCTAGTGGTTGCTGGCAAACATACCGAGCGGGTACAGGACGAGTCAAAAGCAACCTACGAAGGCTGGTTCCGTGTAAACGAGTCGAAAATTAATTGGCATAACCATCTCGATGTTGTTCACAATCTCATCCGTGGCTGCGATCCCGCGCCCGGTGCATGGACGACGCTAGGGGGAAAAAAGGTTCAGTTGTTCGGGTCGCGCAAACACCCAGCGCGAACCTTTGGCGATGTCAAGGGTAAGCCTGGCGAAGTGGTGTCAATAGCTGACTCGATGTTCATTAATGTGCAAGGTGGTCAAATCGAGGTGACGAAGCTAAAACATGAGGATGGAAAAAAAATGGGTGGCGCCGAGTTCGCGGATGCCTACGGTGTTGTGCCGGGCAAGTTGTTGGGGAATTAAGCGGCAGTCACCGGATGGCTCGCTAAACGTCACCCCGGTCACCTGGGGCCCCCGCCAAGACGGCGTTTGTCGCGACCGAGGCGCAAGTTACCATTGTTTACAACGGCTTGTCCGCGATTGACTTGTGTATGCCGTTCATTGGCTAGTAACATCTGTATATCCAACCGTCGGCACAATCGGTTGGTCAAAAAGCTCTCCAAGGGGTTCTTTTATGGGTTTGTCAATTTCCTTTGCCGCGTGGCGTACCGCCAGATGCCGTCTTGATCGACCGACTACTTCGAACAATCTTATGCAAAGCGCAGGTTGCATCCTCGCGTTCGCGCTGATAGCCGCCGCAGGTTCTGTAGTTGCGCAGCCCTCTTCTTCGACTGTCGATTCGATCGAGTATTTCAATAGTCGAAGTGGCCAATACTACCGAACTGATGTTGCGGCGGAAATAGCCTCAATTGATCAAAGTGGGTCCGCTTCAGGGTGGGCGCGAACCGGTCAGAGCTTCAAAGTGTGGCGTACCCAGGCCGATGCACCCGTCGGCGCAATTCCACATGTGAAGCTGATCTCGCTGAATTTGGCAACGCCTTCGTCGCCACAAGTTTGTAGTCTTAGTAAATCGAGCAAGTTGACGTCGTTGTCAGGAAGTGCGGCAAATTGTCCCGTGCAAACCAGTGTGACGTACGTACTGCCAACGGACGCTTCTGGCAATTGTGCGAATGGTACCCAGCCGGTGTTCCAGGCAAGCAGCGCAAATGGTATTCGTTTGGTCAATCAGTTGTCTGTTTACCAAGAGATGTTTGATCGCGGATGGAAGGCGCTAGGTGCAGCCATCTGTGTGCCAGGCGTATCGATGGTCGCCGAGGCAGATGCCTACCGACTCTTGAAGCAAGCCACATTTGGTGCCACCGAAGCGGCGATGAATGAGGTGAAACAAATCGGTGTGACGGCCTGGGTGGATAGCCAACTCAATATGCCGGTGTTATCGAAGATGCCAGCGCTCGAGTTTTACCCGACCCAAGCGCCGACTACTTGTACCAACAATGGTGTTGCGAGTTCAGCGGCCTCGCTTTGTGCCCGTGACAACTACACGTTCTTCCAACTGCAACTTAGATTCACCCAGAACGCGTTAAAGCAGGCGGACCAGTTGCGTCAACGGGTGGCGTTTGCACTGTCGCAAATTTTGGTGACCTCGGGTGTTGACGCCACGCTGATGCCGTACGGTATGGCCAAGTATCAGCAATTGTTCCTAGACGGCGCGTTTGGCAACTACAAGGACCTGCTGAAGGCGGTGACGCTTTCACCGGCGATGGGCGATTACCTCAACATGGCGAATTCAAATAAGCCGGATGTTGCCCGCGGAATTTCGGCCAACGAGAATTTCGCCCGAGAGATCATGCAGCTGTTTAGTATCGGGCTGTACGAGCTGAACCAAGATGGCACGATGAAGACGGATATACAGGGCAATTTGATTCCGACGTACTCGCAAACCACGGTTGAGAATCTGGCACGTGTCTTCACGGGTTGGACCTATCCAGGATTTGGTAATGTCGCCCCAACTCGTAATAATCCAGCGTACTACGAGTACCCAATGATGCCGGTGGAATCGAACCACGATACCGGGGCAAAAACGCTGCTGAACGGCTTTGTGATTCCTGCTGGGCTAAATGCCCGCCAGGACTTGGACATGGCGCTCGACCATCTGTTCTCGCATGCAAATGTCGCACCGTTCATTTCCAAACAACTCATTCAAAAGCTAGTTAGTGGAGACCCAAGTCCGGCCTATGTTGGGCGAGTGAGTGCCGTCTTCAACAACAATGGCGCAGGCGTTCGTGGCGACCTTAAAGCGGTGGTGCGGGCGATTCTGCTCGACCCGGAGGCACGCGGACCAATCAAAACCGTCGCTGGCGCGGGCAAGCTCAAGGAGCCTGTGTTGATGGCGCTCAGCGCCTACCGTGGCCTCGGCGGCATTAATGACGGCGTCTGGGTGCGCACGCAGTATGCGAGTATGGCGCAGGACTTGTTCCGGGCACCAACCGTGTTCAACTACTACGCGCCGGATAACACTGTGTCTAACGGCAAGTTGGGTCCGGAGTTTGAGATTCTGACCTCCACAACGACGTTTGCGCGGACTAATTTCCTGCGCAATGCGATCAACGTGAATTACGCGATCGACGCAACCGTGCCGGGTGCCACCGGCACGACTGTCGATTGGGCACCATGGCAGGCGCTCGCCGCTAATCCCGCAGCACTAGTCGACAAGCTTTCTTGGGTGTTTACCGCAGGCGCTATGTCTACTTCGGCACAGCAGCAAGTGGTCAATGCCGTGAATGCAATCGCCGCCACGGATACCTTGGGCCGCGCTAGAACTGCGGCGTACTTAGTACTATCCTCCAGCCACTTCCAAGTTGATCGGTAGGTTACTCATGAACGCGCCCTACGTCATTACTCGTCGCCGTCTACTACAAGCCATTGCCAGTGCGGGTGCGGTCTCGGCGACCGGCACTCTTGATGGATTGGGGCTTTCAGCGGCACTTGCAGAAACGGCATCTGTCAACGATTACAAGGCAATCGTCTGTGTTTTCCTCTTCGGTGGTAACGATTCTAATAATCTGGTCGTGCCGATGGACCCAGCGGAATACAACCTCTACGCGACGGCTCGCGGTACACAGGCCAGCGGCGGGATTGCCCTGCCGCAGGCCCAACTTCTCGGTATCAAGCCGAAGACGCTGAACAAAGATTATGGCCTGCATCCGGCGCTGACAGGTCTAAAGACGCTGTTCGACGCCGGTAAGATGGCCATACTGACTAACGTCGGAACACTCTCGCAGCCGCTCACGAAAGCGGAGTACGACGCTTCTGCACAGGCAAGGCCAGATCAGTTGTTTTCTCATTCTGACCAGCAACTCGCGTGGCAAACTTCGGTTGCAAAGGGCATCGAGCGTACTGGCTGGGGCGGACGGTTGGCCGACGTCATGGGGCCGTCCAATAACAACAATTTTCCGATGATTACTTCGATTGCCGGCTCTGCCATTTATACAAATGGCAGGACACCGCGCGTGGTCGCTATTCCCTCTAATGGCACATTTGGCTTAAGCACATTCGGCACGGCTGCGCAAACCACCGCGCGCGAAGCCGCACTGAAGAACATCATGAATCTCGAAGCGGGTAACGACTTTGTGCGCGAAGCGGACGACGTCTTGGCACAGGCGTTGGGCGCGTCCGACATTCTCAACCCGATCATCACGGCAAACAACACAACCATCACCCCGATTTTTGCCAATGCAACATCTGGCATTGGTACACAGCTACGGCAGGTGGCAAAGTTGATCGAGGCGCGTAACACGATTGGTTTGAAGCGGCAGATTTTCTTTGTCTCGCTCGGTGGTTTTGACACCCATACCAACGAAATCAATAGTCACAACACCTTGTATGGCCAGCTGGCACCCGCGCTCAAAGCGTTCTATGACGCAACGGTGCAAATGGGTGTCGCGGATAAGGTGACAACCTTCACGATGTCAGACTTTGGTCGCACGTTGAAGGCGGCTTCTGGTGGTGGATCAGATCACGGCTGGGGCAATCATCAGCTTATCATTGGTGGCGCGGTACGTGGGCAAGAGTTCTACGGCACATTTCCGAACCACACCCTTGGCGGGCCGAATGACGTTTCAACCAACGGTCGCTGGATCCCGACGACATCCGTGGACCAGTATGGAGCCACGATTGCGAAGTGGTTCGGCGTGTCGGCCAGCAACATGTCAACGGTGTTCCCGAATATTAGTCGATTCTCCAATACGGATTTGGGCTTCATGGTTTAGTTGCCAGTCACCACTCGAACTCCCCGGGCTGCGATGTTCTTGCATTGCAGCCCGTTACATTTCGGCTAGCCGCCGCGTTAACCGCATTCTCGGTATCGGTTGTGTCATCGCTTCTTGCTAGAATCAGTAGCAAAACGTGTCAGTGAGGGATGGCGCATGAAAAAAGAAGGGTTTTGGTCCAAAGACTGGTTTTTCGGTGTGGTCATCGTCGTTGTTGTTATCGGCGCGAACGTGTTCACCAACTCGTTTACCGCGTTGGAGACTAAAGCGTACGACTGGGGGGTATCAGCAACATCCAAGGCACCCTCTGATAAGGTTGCGGTGATTGCGATCGATGAGCAGTCAGTGAACAACCTCGGCCGCTGGCCATGGTCGCGAGAAATTCACGCCAACATGATCGACAAACTCGCCGACGCAAAGGCGAAGGTCATTGGTCATACCGTGTTCTTCTTCGAGGCGCAAAAAGACGCCGGACTGCTTTATATCAATAAGTTGCTGGAGGTTTTTGCGAACAATTCGCCGCCACAAGTCGACGGCCAAAAGCCCGCTCCGGTCAATCCGCTGTTGAGCGAATTTGGCCCAATCCTTAGTGAGGCCGAACAGACGCTTAACACCGACCGCCGCTTGGCGGAAAGCATCAAGAAAGCCGCCAATGTGGTCTTGCCCGTCAATCTAGCGGCAAAGGACCGACAACCCGATGGTCGTCCAGACAAGCCACTGCCCGAGTATGTCAAGAACAGCGCCGTGCCAGGGCCAGCGAGTGGCGGCATTTACGCCACCGGCAGCGGCTATCCGATCGAGGAATTAGGTGCAGTCGCTGCGGCGGTGGGTGATCTAAGCTTAATTCAAGACGAAGATGGCGGCGTCCGCCGGGACATCACAACGGTGGACTACTTCGGCCAGCAGCAAATTCCTTCGCTCGCGCTGGCGGTCGCCGCCAACAGTCTCAACTTTACGGCGAAGGACATCAAGCTCAGACCTGGTGAGAGCGTATCCCTCGGCAATCTTCGTATCGTCACCGATGATGTTGGTTTGATGTATCCCTACTTCTACAAGGACGTAAATCAGAAACCGGCGATCGCCATCGATTCGTTCTTTGATGTGTACAGCGGCAAAATTCCTGTCGCTAAGTACCAAGATAAGATCGTCCTGATCGGCGCAACGGCGGGTGGCATCGCAACCTCGACGGTTACCCCAATCGGGCCGTTAAGCTCGGTGGAAACGCTCGCGCATTCGGTCTCCTCCATTTTGCAGCAGCATTTTTTCCGCACGCCATCGTGGGGCCCGTGGGTGCGCCTTCTTGCACTGATAGTAGTAGCGGGCTATTTGATCGGGGTTTTGCCCAAACTGCGCGCAGGGCCAGCGGCGGTGCTCACAATCGGTCTGTTTGTGGTGTTGCTTGCGACCCATTTTGGGTTGATGATGGGGCCAGGCATTTGGGTGCAGCTCATGCTGCCGGCATCGCTGTTGCTAATCGGTCACGCGTTACTCACTACTAAGCGCTTCCTAGTAACCGAGCGCGGCAAGGAGCAGTCGGATCTCGCCAGTGCGGAATCCAATCGCATGCTCGGACTTGCGTTCCAGCAGCAAGGTCAGTTGGATATGGCCTTCGATAAGTTTCGCAAGTGCCCAGTGGACGAGCAGGTACTCGAAAACATTTATTCATTGGCGCTGGACTTTGAACGTCGTCGTCAATTCAACAAAGCAGAGTCGGCGTTTACATACATCCACCAGCATGACTCTAAGTTCCGGGATATTGTGGAGCGCATGGCCCGCGCCCGAGCAATGTCCGAGACGATCATTCTCGGCGGTTCCGCTTCGGCACGCAGTTCACAGGCAACCATGATGCTGTCGGCTGCGGGCGAAAAGCCCACGCTCGGTCGCTATACCATCGAGAAGGAACTCGGCAAGGGCGCGATGGGTGTGGTGTATCTCGGCAAGGATCCAAAGATTGGCCGCGAAGTTGCCATCAAGACCATGGCTTTGTCCAGCGAATTTGAGGGTGACGAGCTGCAAGAGGCCAAGGATCGCTTCTTCCGTGAGGCCGAATCAGCTGGCAAACTGGATCATCCGAACATTGTCCGTATCTTTGACGCCGGCGATGAGCACGATTTGGCCTACATTGCGATGGAGTTGCTCAAGGGCAGGGATTTGGTAGACCATACCAAGGTGCCGAATCTTCTGCCCTTCGATGAATTGTGCGAAATCTTTATCAAGGTTGCTGGCGCGCTCAATCATGCACATGAACAGGGTGTCTTCCACCGCGATATCAAACCCGCCAACATCATGTACGATCCCAAGTCTAAATCGCCAAAGATCGCAGACTTCGGCATTGCGCGAGTGACCGAATCGTCAAAGACGAAGACGGGTATGGTGCTGGGCACGCCGTCCTACATGTCGCCAGAGCAACTAGCCGGCAAGAAGATCGACGGGCGTTCCGACTTGTTTTCGCTCAGCGTCAGTTTTTACCAAATGGCGTGCGGCAGGTTGCCATTTACGGGCGAATCGATGACCCAACTGATGTTTGCGATTGCCAACGAGCAGCAGCCGAACATTCTCGAAATCAATCCTGCGCTGCCATCGTGGGTCAAGGACTTTATCGATCAGGCGCTTGCCAAAGATATCGAGCAGCGTTTTCAAAACGGCAATGAATTCGCGAATGCGATCAAGACCTATCGGCTAATCGGGTGAATTAGGACAAAATGTCGTTCAGCGCCCTGACAAAAAGCGCCCTTCGGGGCGTTTTTGTTTTTCCGTATCGTATCCGATGAGCTTGATCATGCCACTTTCTGCCCACGTCCCCCGTCAGCCACTTCACCACCGCAAAATCTCGGCGAGGGGATACAAGCGCGACGACGGACTGTTCGAGGTGGAAGGGCATCTGGTTGATACCAAAGCGTATTCGTTTAAGTTGCGGAGCGGTGAACGGCTCGCGGGTGAGCCGGTACACGAGATGTGGTTGCGCATCACGTACGACACCTCGATGACGATTATCGACGCAGAAGCGAGCTCGGACGCCCATCCCTACCCGGGATTTTGTGCCACGATTACGCCACACTATCGAGCGATGATTGGTTGGTCGATGCGTCCTGGATTTAGCGCCAAAGTCCGTGAGACCTTTGGCGGAACCAAGGGCTGTACCCACTTGACGGACTTGATATCGCTATTGGCGACGACCGCATACCAGAATCTCGCCGGACAACTCCCGTCCAATGCGGAAAAAAAGCCCTTCCAACTAGACGGCTGCCATGCGCTTGCGAGCGACGCCCCGGCGGTCGCTACGTTTTATCCAAAATGGTACCGGGGGGATGGCTGGGTTGATCAAAGCGGTGAAGGTGATCAAACCAATCCGTGACCATGATGCACGCTAAAATAAGGATGCAGTAAGTCCGTAGTAATTCTACTTTTCTTCAAGAGCCCCCCAATGAATGTTCATGAATACCAAGGCAAGGAAATCTTGCGCAAATATGGCGTCGCCACACCGCGCGGCGTCGCCTGTTTTTCGGTCGACGAAGCGGTCAAGGCTGCGGAAACTCTAGGCGGCAAGGTTTGGGTCGTAAAGGCGCAGATCCACGCTGGTGGACGCGGCAAAGGGGGTGGCGTCAAAGTGGCGAAATCGATTGATGAGGTGCGGCAGTATGCCTCGCAGATTCTCGGCATGACCTTGGTGACCCACCAAACCGGGCCTGAAGGGCGTCTTGTCAAGCGCTTGCTGGTCGAAGAGGGGGCCGACATCAAAAAAGAGTTATATGTCGGTATGGTAGTAGATCGTGCGTCACAACGCGTGACGTTGATGGCGTCCAGTGAGGGTGGAATGGATATTGAGCACGTCGCCGAACATACACCGGAAAAAATTTTTAAGGTTCACATCGACCCAAAGATTGGCCTGACAACGGCGGAAGCTGAAGACGTCGCCAGAAAGATTGGCGTACCGAATCAAGCCGTGGCGCAGGGTGCGGCATTTATGCAATCGCTTTACAAAGCCTTCGACGAGTGTGATTGTTCGCTCGCGGAAATCAACCCGCTGATCTACACGGGAGACAACCGAGTATTGGCACTCGATGCAAAGTTGAATTTCGACTCCAATGCCCTCTACCGCCACCCCGACATTGTCGCGATGCGCGATCTTGACGAGGAAGATCCGGCGGAAGTCGAGGCCTCGAAATTTGACCTTACCTACATTTCGCTAGATGGCAATATCGGCTGTCTCGTTAACGGTGCCGGTTTGGCGATGGCGACCATGGACGTGATCAAACTCTACGGCGGCTCACCAGCCAACTTTCTTGATGTGGGTGGTGGTGCCACGACTGAGAAGGTAACCGAAGCGTTCAAGATTATGTTGCGTAATCCAAACCTGAAGGCGATTCTGGTCAATATCTTCGGCGGCATCATGAAGTGCGATGTGATCGCCAATGGTGTGATCGCCGCAGCGCGCGAAGTCAAACTGTCGGTACCGCTTGTGGTGCGCATGAAGGGCACCAACGAAGATCTGGGCAAACAAATCCTCAAGGATTCTGGGCTACCGATCATTTCTGCAAACAATATGGCTGAAGCTGCTGAGCGCGTCGTAGCGGCAGCGAAGGGTTAATCGATCATGTCAATTCTTATCAACAAAGACACGCGTGTTCTCACTCAGGGTATCACCGGCAAGACCGGTATGTTCCATACCAAAATGGGCAAAGAATACGCCAACGGTGCAAATTGTTACGTCGCAGGTGTGACGCCGAAGAAGGGTGGCCAGAATTATGAAGGCATCCCGATTTTTGATACCGTCGCTGAAGCCAAAGAAAAGACGGGTGCGAATGCATCGGTGATTTACGTCCCGCCGCCGTTCGCCGCCGCCGCCATTGATGAAGCGGTTGACGCGGGCATTGAACTGGTGATCTGTATCACCGAGGGTATTCCGGTTCGCGACATGATTCGTACGCGCGAGCGGATGCAAGGTAAAGGCACCATCCTGATTGGGCCAAACTGCCCGGGCGTGATTACACCGGACGAAATCAAAATCGGCATCATGCCTGGTCACATCCACAAGAAAGGTCGTATCGGGGTGGTGTCACGCTCGGGTACGTTGACCTACGAAGCAGTCGGTCAGCTAATGGAGTTAGGCCTCGGTCAATCCTCATGCGTCGGTATTGGCGGCGACCCGGTTAACGGCATGAAACACATCGATGTGATGAAATTGTTTAACGATGATCCTGAAACCGATGCGGTTATCATGGTTGGTGAAATTGGCGGCGATGCGGAAGAGACTTGCGCGCGCTGGATCAAACACAACATGAAGAAACCGGTTGTCGGATTCATCGCGGGTGTCACCGCCCCTCCCGGAAAACGGATGGGCCACGCGGGTGCCATCATCTCAGGCGGCAAGGGCACCGCACAGGAAAAGCTGGCAGTGATGGAAGAGTGCGGCATTAAAGTGACAAAGAACCCCGCCAAAATGGGCGAATTGCTTAAGTCCGTTCTCAAGTAAGTCTAGTCCTGATCAACGGCTGCTGCGGCAGCCGTTTTCATTCGCCGAAAGCAATTTATGTCCTCTGCCTATCCCCATCTTCTCGCGCCGCTCAACCTAGGATTTACCACGTTAAAGAACCGCGTTCTGATGGGCTCAATGCACACGGGGCTCGAAGACAAGGTTCGGGATTTTCCGCGACTTGCCGCTTACTTTGCCGAACGTGCCAGCGGTGGTGTGGGGCTGATCGTGACAGGCGGCTTTGCGCCCAACGTAGAAGGCTGGTTGTCGCCATTTGGTTCGCGTATGGCTTCCAGCGGTGCGGCGCGATCACACAAGATCCTTACAGACAGCGTCCACCAAGCGGGCGGCAAGATTGCGTTGCAGATTCTTCATGCGGGCCGGTATGGTTATTCGCCATTCTCGGTCGCACCGTCGAAGATCAAATCGCCGATCACCCCCTTCACACCGCGCGCCTTGTCGGATGGCGGTATTGAGCGACAGATCAAGTGTTTTGTCCGGGCTGGAAAGTTGGCGCGAGACGCCGGTTATGATGGCGTGGAAGTCATGGGATCAGAAGGATATTTCATTAACCAGTTTCTGAGTCTTGCCACCAACAAACGTGATGATCGCTGGGGCGGTGCGTATGAAAACCGCATGCGGCTACCGATCGAAATTGTCTCGCGCATGCGAGAGGCAGTGGGTAAAGATTTCATCATTGTCTATCGCCTGTCGATGCTCGACCTGGTACCAGAAGGACAGTCTTGGGATGAAGTGGTCATGCTCGCCAAGGGCATCGAAAAAGCAGGGGCGACCATCATCAACACGGGGATCGGTTGGCATGAGTCACGGGTGCCAACAATTGCCACATCAGTGCCGCGCGGAGCGTTTGCGTGGGTCACCAAGAAAATGAAAACGGAAGTGAGCATTCCACTGGTTACAACCAACCGGATCAACACGCCGGAAGTGGGCGAACAAATCATCGCAGATGGTTGCGCGGACATGGTGTCGATGGCGCGACCATTGTTGGCGGACCCGGAGTTTGTCAACAAGGCTGCGGCCAATCGCGCCGCAGATATAAACACCTGTATCGGTTGCAATCAAGCTTGTTTGGATCACGTCTTCCAACAAAAGGTCGCCTCGTGTTTAGTCAATCCACGCGCATGCCACGAAACCGAAATGGTGTTTACTAAAGCGGCGGCAAGAAAACGCATCGCAGTGGTTGGGGCGGGACCCGCCGGGCTGGCGTGTTCGACCGAGCTCGCCTCGCGCGGCTACCAAGTTGAATTGTTCGACGCGGCCGCCGAGATCGGCGGGCAATTCAATATGGCCAAACAGATCCCCGGTAAAGAGGAATTTCGCGAAACGCTGCGCTACTTCTCGGAGCGAATCAAGGCTACAGGTGTAAAACTCAGTTTGCACCGGCGCGTGACGGCGGATGATCTCAACGGGTTTGACGAAGTGGTGGTGGCCACAGGCGTGACGCCGCGTGACCCGAAAAGTCCCGGCCAAGACAGCCCAAATGTGTTGAGCTACATCGACGTTTTGTTGCACAAGAAGCCCGTCGGTAAACGTGTTGCCGTGATTGGCGCAGGCGGTATTGGTTTCGATGTCGCCG
>JBEILF010000021.1:0-25140 GCA_040379385.1 Burkholderiales bacterium
CGCGCGGCGATGCTTTCTGCAAACCAGGGCGCCTCGCCGCGAAGTTTGATGCCAATCCGGGTAGATCATGCGGGCTGGTTGACACCCCATCCTCCAACGCACGTATGCGGCTGGCTACAGATTGACGGGCTATCGACCTCACCCGCCCGGTTGGCTGATCGGTCGACCCGTAGATCGCCACTCGCCTAAGTCCGATGTTTCGAACTTTCCCGGCATCGGTCGCAGGCGTCGTCAACGATACGGTCGTGGTGTTCCCGACCACTGCCGCTCCAAGCCATCGACGGGCACCCACCACGCAGAACGGAAGCAAAACCACAGACGCGATGGCAAAAAAGATGGTAACTGGATAGTAGTCGGCGATTCCGGACATCATGCTGATGATTACGGCACTAAATGGAAAAAACTTTAAATTTGTGGGGGAGATATTGACGCACGAGTGTGAATTTCCAATGACACTGCGGTGGCGAAGTGCGTGGAAATCAACTAAATGCCCATCCTCGGAAAAAAATGCCCAAGCCGTTCCCGGCCCGGGCGAGTTAGTCGAGGGAGGTTCGACTAGGGGACTAGCATTTGACTGGAACTTCTAGCAGGTGATCGAATTGCCGCGATAGATGTTTGGTTGGTTGCGCCCAACCAGCCGAGCAAGCTGGGTATCGCCGGCGTGTAGGCGCGCTGCCGTAACAATCAGTGGGAGGTGTTCTACAAGCATTAACACGCCAGTATCGATCGGTCGCCCGCTGTACAAAGATGCCAAACCGGCTGCGCTAAGAATGGTGACGAAGAGTGCTGCCGCCAAAAGAATACGCTTACTTTTCTGCCAGACTGCAGTGCATTAAACGCCGGTCGCATTGGGTCACTCCTGTTGCACGGATCAAACGCACGGTGTGCGGATTGTTTGAGTTGGTACGATATCGACAGGTTAAGGTCCCTGCGCGGCTCATGCCAGCGCGAAGCGACGAAACGCAAAACCAATGGCCTGAAATGTCCAATTGGCCGACCGTGCTGCAGATAACCGCAGCACGGTCGGCGGGTGCGACAACATTGAAAGGCCAAGCCTCTGCTAATGATTGACCGCAGGGGTCGAGTGGTCCGCGCCGGCTGGGTGAGCATGATGCTCGTGCGGCTTTGTGATTAGTGAACCAACCACCATGCCGAGGCCCGCCATGATCAAGCCCGCAAGTTGCGCAGGAAACTGCTCGCCAAGCGGCGTGGCGAGCAGCATTAGCCAAGTGGTGATACCCATGACAATCGAGGCCATCGCCCCGTGCTTATTAGCGCGTTTCCAATACAGGCCAGCGACGAGTGGCACAAACGCACCACACAGGGTCACTTGGTACGCAGTTGATACCATTTCGTAAATAGGTGTACCGCGCATCATGATTGAGTAGGTCAACACAACGGCGGTGAATACAACCAAAGTCACGCGGAAAGCAATCAATTCTTGTTTGTCGGTTAATCCGCCCCGCAGGTTTTTGTAGATGTTCTCAACAAAACTGGTGGAAGGTGCGAGCAACGTTGCCGACGCGGTCGATTTGACTGCGGATAGCAACGCACCAAAAAATAGAACTTGGGCAAAAAACGGCATGTGATTTAGTATCAAAGAGGGCAACACTTTTTGTGGGTCTTCAGCAAGTAGCTGTTTGGATTCTTCGGGCATCACCAATACCGCACAGGCAACGATAAACATCGGCACGAAGGCGAATCCGAAGTAACAAAGCCCGCCGATAATCGCGCCACGCGACGCGGTCTTTGCATCTTTAGCCGACATGACGCGTTGGAAAATATCCTGTTGCGGAATTGAGCCCAGCATCATTGTGATTGCAGCTGCGATGAAGAAAACAACATCGTGAAACTTTGGCTCGGGGAAAAACTGGAACCATTCATTCGATATAGCGAGATTTAGCACTTTGTCCGGGCCCCCGGCCATGCTACCTGCCATCATCGCGATGATGGTGAGTCCTGCGACCAGTACGATCATCTGGATAAAGTCTGTCCAGGCAATGGCCAGCATACCGCCAAACACCACGTAGGCCAGCACTGAGAGTGTGCCAATCACCATACCAGTCTCGACGCTGATCGCACCACCAGACACCAGATTAAACACCAACCCAATCGCTGTAATCTGGGCAGCTACCCAGCCCAAGTAAGAGAGGATGATGGCGACTGAACAGAAAATCTCGACGCCCTTACCATAACGCTTGCGATAGTAGTCGCCAATAGTCAGCAGTGTCATCTTGTAGAGTCTAGATGCAAAAAAAATGCCGACAAAAATCAAGCAAAGCGACGCACCGAAAGGATCCTCTACAACATTCTTGAGCCCCCCCTGCACAAACTTGGCCGAGATTCCCATGACGGTTTCGGCACCAAACCAGGTGGCAAAGGTGGTGGTGATGATCATCACCAGCGGCAAACTGCGACCGGCTAGGGCAAAGTCAGTGGAGGTTTTGACGCGAGTCCCGGCATAAAGGCCAAGTGCCAGAGTTCCGAGCAAGTAAACGACAACAAATGCGAGCAAGGCTGTCATGAAAGAATCATCCCAAGTCCAACAGGTTTAAAGAATAACGTGGAACATTAGTGTTGAAAAGTGGCAGATTAACTACCCCAAAACAAGAGCAGATAGACATACGCCACAGCAACCAAGGCGAATAACCCGACCAGGCTGGCAATTAGGACAGATTGCCAGCGCTGGGTGTTGTTAACCCGATTGATAGCCGCTTCAATGCTAGCTAGGCGCTCAGAGGGGCTATTCTCAAGGGTGCGATGAATCAAGCGAGGGAGCTGAGGAATAGTTGACGACCACAGCACCCCTTCTTTGCGAATCTGTCTGACCAGTCCGCGCCAACCAATTTGTTCATCCATCCATTGTTTAAGGATGGGCTGCGCCACCGGCCGTAGGTCTAGCTGAGGGTAGAGCTGTCGGCCCAAACCCTCGACCTGTAACAAAGTCTTTTGTAGCAGCACGAGTTGCGGTTGGATCTCCATTCGAAATCGGCGCGACACATCAAACAGTCGCAACAGCACATTGCCAAAATAGATTTCGTTTAGAGGCTTATCGAAGATCGGCTCACAGACGCTACGAATTGCGGCCTCGAACTCATCCACCCGCGTATCTCTTGGAACCCAGCCTGCCTCGACATGCGCAACGGCCACCGCTTTGTAGTCGCGCTCAAAAAAAGCCGCAAAATTGCGAGCCAGATATATCTTGTCGGCGTCAGATAAGGTGCCCATGATACCGAAGTCAACGCCTGAGTAGATTCCGTTTTTGCCAACGAAGATATTGCCTGGGTGCATATCGGCATGGAAAAACCCATCACGGAAAACCTGAGTGAAAAATATCCTTACCCCATCAGTGGCCAGCCGTGCCAGATCAATGTTGTGAGCTTTGAGCTGCTCGACGTTATTAACTTGGATCGCATCGATGCGCTCCATGACCATGACACTTGGCGTGGTGTAGTCGAAAAAAACCTCAGGGACGTACAGCAATTTTCCATCGGCAAAATTTCTTCGCAGGGTCGATGCGTTCGCTGCTTCCCGCACTAGATCGAGCTCATCGTGAATCGATTTGTCAAATTCTGCAATGACTTCTCGCGGCCTAAGCCGCTTGCCATCTTCGAGAACCACCTCTGCCAAATCCGCAATCGCGTATAACAGGCCGACATCTTTTTTTATCACCGAGTGGATGTCCGGGCGAATCAGTTTTACCGCCACTTCCCGACCGCTTAGTTTTCCCGCACCCATAGTGGCGAAATGAACCTGTGCGATCGATGCCGCAGCCACCGGTACCATTTCAAAACTAGCGAAGACATCGCGCCAAGTGCGTCCAGCGTCGGCAGGTTCGTTGATCGAACGTGTATCAAACGCGGCTTGTAGCATGCTGACAACTTTCGATTCTTCGAATGGCGGAACGTTATCTTGCAGCCGGGCGAGCTCTTTTGCGATATCAGCAGGCACCAAATCGGGCCGCGTAGAAAGCAACTGACCAAACTTAATGAAAATCGGACCCAGCGCTTCAAGCGCCTTGCGCAACCGGACCGCGCGAGTGGAGTCGAAACTACGCCAAAAAAATAACACGCGAATTGTCGCTCTAGTCGCGCCGGTCGGCAGAAACTCGTCGAGCCCATAACGAACGACTACGCTGGCAATACGAAATAGACGCAGAAGTTGCATGTTAAGTCTGCACCGCCACCTAGGGGGCTCTGCGCTTTGCAGGGACCTTGGTTGGCCCTGGCTTCGCACTACGCTTGGCTACTTTCGCGACCTTCGCGACTTTTGCAACCTTTACCACTCCACCCCCCGTCTTTTCGCCGATCAATGCCAGTGCCTCCTCCAAAGTGATGGAATCCACTTTGTCTTTGTCGGGAATCGTGGCATTGACATCGCCGTGTTTTACGTAGGGGCCATATCTGCCAGAGTAGACACTAATTGGCGCACCATCTTCCGGGTGGTTACCAAGAATTCGAAGCGCGCCGGCCGGGCTGCGCGCTGCGGTAGTCTTCCCCTTTGCTGTTTTGGGGTCGCGCTCTTCAAATTCAAAGCCAATCTTGCCGTCCGGCTGCTTCACCAAAAAAGCCGAGAATGGCCGACCCTTCTTGCTGATAAATTTTTCCAGCAATGGCGTCTTACCTTTCTTCAATAGCTCGATCATTTCCTTGCGCTCAATCACACGCTTGAGGATGGTTCGCCCTGATCGGAAGTCGCATGTTTTGGCTGGGCCGGTCGCCTTTTGGCAGGTATACGCGTTTGGTGTTTCATAAACGTTTGCGTTGCACTTCGGGCAGCGCCCCACCGGCTCCTGTGCGGAAAAATCGATCTCCTCATCATCAGCAACGCCATCACCCCATGAAAACTCGATGACGTTCTCTTTGTTGAGAACGAGATTCGCAGAGAAAGCGCGCCCCTGACGACTCCTGAACCCTTCAAGCGGTCCTATTTCACGATTCTGAATTAGGGCCTCAGCTTCTACCGCCTCCAGTTGTCGACCCGCCAAGATTTTCCAAAAGCCGAAGTCGCATTTGATGCAGGCAAATTTCTTGTAGTTCTCATGCACCTCACCGCCACACTTCGGACATGGCACTGCTAGGGCACCAAAATCTCCTGGAATGGTATCGTGTTCAAAGTTCTTTGCTTGACTGACGATATGCTCGGTCATGTCGGCAATCTCTTCCATGAACTTGGCGCGTGACATCTCTCCTTTCTGCATCAGCGCTAGTTTCTGTTCCCATTCGGCAGTGAGTTCCGGCGAGTAGAGCTCGGGAATGCCGAGTCCATGCAGCGCGATCATCAATGAAGACGCTTTTGCCGTCGGAATCAAGTCGCGCCCTTCTCGATGAATATATTTCTCGTACAACAACCCTTCGATGATGGCCGCGCGGGTTGCCGGTGTGCCGAGCCCCTTTTCCTTCATGGCGGCGCGCAATTCCTCATCGTCAATCGCCTTGCCTGCGCCTTCCATTGCCGAGAGAAGTGTCGCCTCAGTGTAGCGTGGTGGCGGTTTTGTCGCATTGGCTTTCACTTCAACAGCCTCAGTCTTTACCGTTTCCCCGACGTTCACCGCTGCGAGGTGTGATGCTGCACCGTCCTCATCTGCATCACGTCCATATACCGCCAACCAGCCAGGGTTAACCAGCACTTTTCCTTCAGACTTGAATGCCTCACCCTCGACGCGTGTGATGCGAGTGGTCTGCATGAATTCAGCTGAGGGATAAAACACGGCGAGGAATCGCTTCACAACAAAGTCGTACAGCTTTTGCTCAATCTCGTTTAAAGACTTCGGTTCCTGCAGTGTCGGAATGATGGCAAAGTGGTCGGAAATTTTCGAGTTGTCAAAGATACGCTTGTTTGGCTTCACCCAGCCGCCATCAAGGATTTTTTTTGCGACAACATTGTATTCGCCGCTTTTAAGCATCTCCAACGTTTGTTTTACGGTGGGCAAGTAATCTTCCGGCAGCGCGCGCGCATCTGTTCGTGGATAGGTCAGAACTTTGTGCTTTTCATAGAGCGCCTGCGCTAGGCCAAGCGTTGTCTTGGCGGAAAATCCGAAGCGAGAGTTCGCCTCGCGCTGTAGCGAAGTTAAGTCGAAGAGTAGTGGTGAGGCCTGTGTCGTAGGTTTGGAAGCTTCCTCTACAACACCCATCTTGCCGAGACACTTGGTGACGAGCGCACGAGCACGCTTCTCTTCCCACAGTCGCTCAGCCTTCAAGTGTTCATCACTTTCCGGATTATGGTGCTGTTCATTAAACCAGCGCGCGGCGTAGTCTCCTCCGCTGGCCGAGAAACTTGCGTGAACTTCCCAATAATCGCGTGGCTTGAACGCCTTGATACGCTCTTCGCGCTCAACCATGATCGCCAGAGTAGGTGTTTGCACACGACCAACCGTTGTCAGCTGGAAGCCGCCTGACTTCGAATTAAAGGCCGTCATAGCTCGTGTACCATTGATACCTACCAACCAATCAGACTCGGATCGGCAAACAGCGGCATCGGCTAGGCCTTGCATCGATTCACCACTGGCTAATGTCTTGAATCCGTCGCGGATAGAAGATTGCGTCATCGACTGTAGCCACAGACGCTTGATCGGTTGTTTGGCCTTGGCGTACTGATAAATGTACCGGAAAATTAACTCACCCTCGCGCCCGGCGTCACACGCATTGATCAGTGCGCCGACATCTTTGCGCTTAATGAGTTTAAGGAGCACCTTTAGACGCGCCTCTGTTTTCTCGATTGGACGCAGCGCAAAGTAGGAGGGGATTGCTGGCAGATGGGCAAATGTCCACTTGCCGCGTTTAACCTCCTCTTCTTCGGGCATCGCGATTTCGACGAGATGACCCACTGCGGAGGAGAGGACGTAGTCGTCACTCTCGAAGTAGTCGGCGTGCTTGGTAAATCCGCCAAGCGCCTTGGCGATGTCAGTCGCAACGGAGGGCTTCTCGGCAATGATGAGGCTTTTTGACATGCTCTGCGCTTTCATAGGCTCGGTTCACGCGTCCGCGATCGCCATCACAGCGACCACGTGGGGCGCACATGATAGACGCGGAGCTCTTGCGGAAGCAAGCAATAAATTTTCTCTTAGGCTAGGCGCTGGTACCGGCCCCCAGCGACTTGTACCACCTGACCCGAGAGCTCTAGCTCAGTCAACTGTCCGACCAACTGGCCCGGCGGTAGAGACGTTCTGGCGCAGAGTTCATCAATTGAGACAGCATCGTAGCCAAGCGCTTGCAATAAGGGATGGTCAAGCGCCAAGCGACTGATCTCCGTCTGCCCCGTCGAAACATTGTGATTGTCCCACCCGAGTTCATCGAAAATGTCATTTGCATCGTCAACTAATTTTGCCCCTTGCTTAATCAGCAGATGCGCGCCTTTGGACATCGGTGAATGTATCGAGCCGGGAATGGCAAAAACATCTCTCCCTTGCTCACCCGCCTGCCGCGCAGTTATGAGCGAGCCTGAGGCAATCGCCGCTTCGACTACCAGCACACCTCTCGCCAGCCCGGATATGATTCGGTTACGACGAGGAAAGTTCGCGGCCAAGGCCGGCATTCCTAGCGAAAATTCGGAAACGATCAAGCCTTGCTCGGATATCTCATGCGCGAGTGCCTTGTTTCGCGCGGGGTAAACAAGATCGAGCCCCGTACCAACAACTGCGATGGTAGAACTCCTGCCAGCCAACCCGCCACGATGCGCGGCCGCGTCAATTCCCAGCGCAAGTCCGGAGACGATTGTTAGTCCCCCATCGGAAAGCACTTGCGAAAATGTCTCAGCATTTTTGATTCCGACGGGCGTCGCGTTGCGGCTCCCCACGACTGCAATCGCTGCATGTTGTAATAGCGCTCGCCTGCCCTTCAGATAAAGCACAAGAGGCGGGTCCGCAATTTGCAACAGCGCGGGTGGGTAGTCTTCGTCCGCCATCGTCAGCAAGTGATTGTTATCGTTATCAAGCCATTTACGTGTGGCGTGGACTCGGCTCTCGTCTGCGCCTGCGCGAAGCGCCTGCGCTCTCTGACGTCCGACCACCCGCGTGAGGGAAGCTTCGTCCTGCGCAAACACATTGCCTGGTGTCGAGAATGCCTTGAGCAACGCAAGTGCGCCGTCTCCACCAAGGCCGGGTATCAAGTTCAAGTTTATCCAGCTGAGCGAATCCGACCCTTGGTTAGGTAGTGGCATGTGAAGGAGGCGCCCAAAACGGGGCGACTTGCTAGTTAGCAGAGTCTCTCAACGCGACGCGGCATTAAATCGTTTACGACTTCGGCTAGTGCCATCACGCCGGGCCGCAGCGCGTGATCAGAACGTCAGGGAGTTTGAACGCTATCGCCAACCTTAATGGGGCGCTTGGAAGACATCACCAAAGCATAGGAAACACGATCAAACACTCGGAACACAACGAGCAGGCCATTGCGTTCTGTCGGTAGTGCAACTTCTGGCGGCACACCACCTGTGCCGGCGCGCCAGGAATCCGGTAACAAGGGTGTTAATAGCCCCCCGTGTGACCCTTTGTCGGATGCCCGAATGCTAACAACTTGCCCCCCTGTCTGAACAGCGAGCACGTGACCGACTTCCATCGATTCGCGCCTGCCAAGACTTAGCACAACAACAGAGTATTGCGCCGCCTCGGAAACGCCTCCCACCACGGAGATCACAGTACCCGTAACCTTCTTCTCGGGCGCGCGCGGGCTGTATTGCGGAAGTGTCGCATTTCCGGCTGGCATCAAGCGGTCACCACGATTGATTTCCTGATTGGACTTAACAATTTCGAGTGTGCTTGGGGTGGTCATGCCTTCGCCAAAACGATTCACCTTTGCTTCACCCAGAAACTGCGCTTCATAACCCAGCACTTCTCTGGTTGCTGGGTTAAAAAGGGGCTTGCCTGGACGGTAAATCTGCCATTTTGTGCCTTGCTCGGGCTTAAGGCCCAAAGCATAAACGAGGTTACCCGCCCCTACAACGACTCGGCTGTCTTCCGAGGCGATAATCTGCGGGGCGCTCCTCAAGGCTCCCTCTTCCGCGACTAGCGGCGCGGTCAAAAATGGGCCAATGACTCGTGAAGGAATCGATGGAATCGCTTGGTCGATGGCTTCGGCGCGAATGCGGGGTGAGAGCTTTGAAGTAACACTGGGCGCAACGGGAGTGATCGACAGCATGGGTTTGCCATCGGCTTGAAAGGATAATTTGACGATGTCACCCGGGTAAATCAAGTGTGGACTATTGATCTGGTCACGATTCATATTCCAGATTTCAGGCCAGCGCCAAGGCTCTTTCAAGAACTTTCCGGAAACATCCCAAAATGTGTCGCCCTTGACTACCGTGTACATGGTTGGCGCATCTTTTGTCAGAAGCAGCGGATTGTCTTTATCAGCATGGCTTTTGTCAGCTGGTGCGGCGGGGTTTGCAGCATCCTGCGCTGGCGCGGTATCAATCTTTCCCGCCGAAATGACAGCAAGGCTGATGAGAAGGATGCCCGGAATTTTTTTCATTGCTGTGGTGTACCTCACGCAACCGGTCGATGACGCCGAACGTATACGATGGAGCGGAACCGCGTATTTTGTCTCTTTCACTGCCCCAGCCAGCAACAATGCGCTTTTTGCACACAAAACGACCTAATCAGGCCCCCACGGGGTCACAGGGGCAATTCCCCTTGCTCGTTCCAATTTGCCTAATTTGGTGATTTCTAATACACTGAGCAATTAGTATGCATGAACAAACTTAAGAATTCACTTTAAGATTCTGCACTCAATTTATTCAATTCGCAAGCAATTATGGCTATCTTGGACGTCCTGACCTATCCCGATCCACTGCTCCAGCGTATCGCTGAGCCGGTTAAGCTTATTGATAATAAAATCAAGAAGTTAGTTGACGACCTGGCCGAAACGATGTACGCCGCTCCGGGTATCGGCTTAGCGGCGACACAAGTCGGCGAATTGAAGCGCCTAATGGTCATTGACGTCACCGAAGAAAAGAACCAGCTCCGCGTTTTTATCAACCCAGAGATTATTCGCAAGGAAGGTACTGCGGTAAATGAAGAGGGTTGCCTCTCGGTGCCGGGCTTTTTTGACAAGGTTGAGCGCGCGGAAACCGTCATGGTGACAGCTCTGGACCGGGAAGGCCAACGTTTTACGATCAACGCGTCTGGCTTATTGGCGGTTTGTATCCAGCACGAAATCGACCATTTGGACGGTCACGTATTTGTGGAATATCTTTCCCCGCTGAAATCCAACCGGATTAAGAACAAATTGATCAAGCGGCAGCGTGAACTTGATCGCGAGGCCGAGCTTTCATTGCCGCGTCGTCGAGTTTCGGCTGCACGCGCCTGATAGCCTTTGCGCACCATGCACAACGCCGACCCTAGGTCGGCGTTTTTGTTTTTCCCGAACGCGGCCTTCGGCGGTAAGCTCGCAACACCCACCGTCGTCGGCAGTGATCATAATCGCGTTTCTGCTGCTACGAGTCCAGATCTTTAATGAAAATTATCTTTGCTGGCACACCTGAATTTGCTGCCACAGCCTTCGCTGCTATTTGTTCGGCGGGGCACCAGGTAGCGCTAGTCCTTAGCCAACCTGATCGCCCGGCAGGTCGCGGCCTGAAGCTGAACGCCTCGCCGGTCGCGAAACTTGCAGCAGCTAACCAAATTCGTGTGGAAAAGCTCAGCTCGTTGAAAACGAACGAAGCCGTCGAGTTAGTCAGACAGGTCCATGCTGACATCATGGTCGTGGCTGCCTATGGTCTGCTGCTTCCCCAGTCAATACTAGAGATCCCGCGATATGGCTGCATCAACATCCATGGTTCGTTGCTTCCGCGCTGGCGCGGTGCCGCACCTGTGCAGCGTGCCATTGAAGCGGGTGACACAATAACCGGCATCGATATTATGCAGATGGAGACCGGACTGGATACCGGTCCGATCCTTCTCGAACATACCATCGCCATCACACCGGACGAAACGAGTGGTACTCTCTCCGCCAAACTAGGCAAGCTCGGAGCCCGAAGTATCGTGGAAGCCCTTCAACGCATCTCTGAGTTACGGCCCGTGCCGCAGTCAGATGTTGGTGCGACATATGCAAAGAAGATTGAGAAGGCAGAAGCCCACATAGACTGGCATCAACCGGCGACGACGATCGAGCGCCGCATCCGTGCCTTTGATCCCTTTCCAGGGTGTGAAACATCACTTGGCGAAGAGCGGATAAAGATCTGGCGAGCGGCCATTTGTGAAAAGCCGGCAAACGTTCCGCCCGGTGTTTTGTTCGAGATTGCTCACGACAGTTTTGCGATAACGTGCGGGCAACAAGGATTACGCATCCTTACCGTGCAACGACCAGGCGGACGCCGCATTGCGGCGGCTGAATTCATGCGATCTTGTTCGATTTCAACCGGGCAGAAATGCAAATGACAACATCCAAGCAATATCGCCCCCCAGACAGCAAGTCAAAGCATTCAAATGCGCCGGGCGCTGCGGCCCCGCGTCCATCGGCACCGACGGCTGCACCAACGATAGCGCAAACACGCGGTATGGTCGCGGTGCAGATAGCTACCGCCGAAGTTGTGGGACGTGTTCTCGGAGGCAAGAACCTTGATCGTGAACTAAGCGAGGCGCTGTCAAAAAAAACAACACTTTCGCCGAATGAACGACAGGCTATACATTCGATTAGTTTCGATTTGCTGCGCCACTATGGCTTGCTGAACGCGCAATTAGACGTGTTACTCACCCAGCCATTGACCGATAAACCAGTTCGATTCTTGCTGTTGGTGGCACTTGCCCAACTCCAGTTTTCCAAGGTCGCTGCGCACATGGTTGTCGATAACGCGGTCACTGCCTGTGTAGAGATGGGCTTTGCCCGGGCAAAGGGGCTGGCGAACGCGATCTTGCGAAATTTTTTGCGCGCCCCAGAAAAATTTGAACGCTCACGCTTCAAAGATGCGGTGGCAACGTTTGACCACCCGCGCTGGTGGATAAATCGTCTGCAAGTAGAGTACCCAAGCCTCTACCAAGAGATCATGAATACCGCACGGGCACGCCCACCGATGCATCTTCGAGTCAATGTGCGGCACACCGATGTAACAGCCTATATTGCACTTCTCGCCGATTTGGGGATTTCTGCACACTCGTTAGGCGCGGAGGCAATCGCAATCGAGTCACCAGTACCCGTTTCTCAGCTACCCAAATTCAGCGAGGGATGGGTTTCGGTGCAAGATTTTGGTGCGCAGCAAGCAGCACATCTACTCGGTGCCGAAGACGGCATGCGGGTGCTAGATGCGTGTGCCGCACCTGGTGGGAAGAGCGCCCACATTTTGGAACTCAAGAACGTACATCTGACCGCATTGGACAGTGATAAGCTCCGGCTGAAACGAGTAACCGACAATCTTGGCCGACTCAAGCTGTCTGCAACTGTCAAACACGCCGATGCGGCGGTTGTCGATACTTGGTGGGACAAACAACCATATGATCGCATTCTCCTCGATGTCCCCTGTAGCGGCTCGGGCGTCACACGCCGCCATCCGGACATCAAGTGGATACGGCGCGAGACCGATGTTAAGCGGTTCGCCATCGCTCAACACCGACTACTAGCTTCGATCTGGAACTGCCTGCGGGTTGGCGGCCGATTGCTATATGTGACTTGCTCGGTATTCCGCGAGGAAAATCAAGGCGTAATCGAACAGTTTCTGGTGGAGCAACCTACGGCACGTCGGCTATCGATTTCGGTCGCCTTAGCAAGTGGCGTTGGACATCGACTCGTCGGGCAATCCGCGCCAATCGATTCGATTGCTGATGGCGTTTTGCTGCCAGCTGACCAACATGACGGTTTTTACTTTGCGCTGCTCGAGAAGGTCGCAGCTAACGCGGATGCTATCCGGACTGCGGTCTGATTCCGCCGCATGCCAGTCCTGTTGGCTGCGAACCCCGATTGGTAAGTCGTGGGCAGGTTTCATGTCGCTGCTGCACGCAGTTTTCTTTCTCGTCTGCTTAGCGTCGCCTACTGTCGCACGCGCGGACGGTGTAAAACTGACGTCGGTAAAGATGGAACTGACTGATGACGGTTATCAGCTCAACGCCGATTTTGATTTACAGTTGGCGTCCTCATTACTTGAAACCATTCGCAAGGGTGTTCCCTTGTATTTTACTGTCGACTTCGAGATCAAACGCGGTCGATGGTACTGGTTGGATGACGTCGCAGCGCGAGCATCACGTGAACGTCGCGTCTCGTACGCGCCGCTTACAGAACAATATCGCCTCAATACCGCAGGCATTTCACAGACTCTGGCGACAGCCGAAGACGTCCAGCGGGTATTGTCACGCATCCGCTCGTGGACAATCGCTGATCGCGGCAAATTCAGGCCAGGCGAAAAGTATGAAGCCGCGATTCGTTTCCGACTGGATACCGCGCAGCTGCCGAAACCGTTTCAGCTCAACACATTCGGTTCGCGCCAATGGAATCTATCGAGCGACTGGCACCGCTGGACCGTGACCATTGGCAAAGACGGGGGCGTGTTGCCATGATCCGCGCCATCGTGTTTGGCTGTATTGCCTTGGGTATCGCCGTCATCGCAACGATGTTTCGTGCATCTAGTAACAACGCGGTGTTCGAACAAAACTATGCGTTATTGTTTTGGCTGGGTTTAGCACTCACCGCAGGCCTGCTTGCCCTCATTGCAAGCCAAGTCTATTCCCTGGTAAAGAAACTTCGGTCGCAAGTCTTTGGCTCAAAATTAGGCCTTCGGTTAATGGCAGTGTTCGCCCTCATGGCGATCATTCCTGGCGGCTTGGTTTACTCGATTTCAGTTCAGTTTCTAAATCGCTCGATTGATTCTTGGTTTGACGTGCCGGTTGATCAGGCTTTCGAAAGTGCCCTCGACCTCGGTCGGGCGGCACTAGAGGCCAATGCGAATGACCTAGTACGTCGCTCGCGGGATGCGGCGCTCCGCGCCGTAGATGGCGCAACAGACGCTGCGGGAACCGTCAACCAAATCCGTACCCAGTACAACTTTGACGAGGTACTGGTCGCCGGCGAAGATGCTAGCATCAAAGCATGGGTGGGCGCGGGCCAAGAAGCCCTTGGCAATCGCGTACGCCTGATGCCGGACAAGCCTTCTGCCGCTGAAGTGCGTGATGCAATCACCAAAGGACCACAGAAATTCACCGAGACATTGGGTGATCGTGCGATCTATTTCCGTGTCGTCATCCTGATTCCAGCAGCACCCTCCCTCGCGGGTGCGCAGGTGTTGCAGATCATGCAGTCGGCACCGAAAAAACTCGTTAACGACGCGCAGGGTGTTGAGTCTGGTGTGCGCGATTACCAGCGTCTACAGTTATTGCGTGACGGTCTCAAACGTGTTTTTGCACTCACGCTAACTCTGGCGATGGTGCTGACACTATTCTCGGCGATCGCTCTTTCCTTCCTACTCTCCGAGCGCCTCTCCGCGCCGCTGTCGGCGCTTGCAGAATCGACACGCGCGATTGCCAAGGGCGATTTCACCAAGCTCAACCCCGTCAAGAGCCGGGATGAATTTGGTGTACTTACGCAGTCGTTTAACACCATGACGAGGCAACTAAGCGAGGCGTCTAGGGTAGTTGCCCTTAAACAAGTCGAGCTTGAGGCCGCCAACGTCTACCTTGAATCCATCCTTGGAAACTTAACTTCTGGCGTTGTGACGCTCGACGACAAACTAAATACAAAAACCATAAATCGTATTGCTCGTGAAATGCTGGGAATTTCTGCGGAGCTGACCGACGGCAAGCCCCTGCCAGAGTGGCCAGCCTCATACCCACAGCTGGCGGCAATGATCGGCGAGATTATCGAACTGCTTGCTACAGCTCGTGAAACGCCACGCGAGCGCCCTTGGGAAAGGCATTTCACCATCGAGATCGCGGAGACGAGTCTGGCCTCTCCGACATCGACCCTTCAAATGAAAGCGACTGGGGCAATGGGTGCATCCGGAAAGCGGGCGCTTCTGGTACGCGGAACTAGGCTGCCAAGCGATATAGACGCTGGATATGTGTTGGTGTTCGACGATATCACCGGCCTGATCCAGGCGCAACGTGATGCGGCCTGGGGGGAAGTGGCTCGGCGGTTGGCCCATGAGATCAAGAATCCGCTGACCCCGATTCAACTCTCGGCAGAACGCATGCAGTTGAAGCTTGCCGACAAGCTTCCTGAGGCCGAGCGCGATATTTTGAATCGCGCCACCCATACGATCGTCGCCCAAGTTGCAGCGCTCAAGGGCATGGTCGACGATTTCAGCCTCTACTCGAGGGCCTCGCGCATGAAGCCTGAGCGGCTCGATTTGAACGAACTGGTGCTGGATGTGTTGGCGCTGTATCAGTCGATGCCGGCCAAGTTGGTAGCGGACCTCTCACCAGCGCTACCGATGATATCGGCAGATCCGGCGCTGCTGCGTCAAGTGATTCATAACCTCATGCAGAATGCGCAAGATGCGCTCACAAACGTCGAGAATGCCACGGTGACGGTGACGACCCGCCTAGTTGCCAATCCCGCAGAGGGTGGCCTCTCACTCTGCGTTGCAGATAACGGCAGCGGCATTCGCGCTGATGTGATGACTCGCATATTCGAGCCATATATAACCACCAAGCCTCGTGGTACAGGGCTCGGGCTACCAATTGTAAAGAAAATTATCGATGAACATCGTGGCACTATCCTAGCTGAGAACATTGCTCCGCATGGTGCCATGATCACTATCACCTTGCCCGTCGAAAATTTGGCAAGCGAAATCACCTAGACGCGCTAAACTGAGAATTAGGGAACCTACCATGCCAGCTAACAATATCTTGGTTGTTGACGACGAAATTGGAATTCGGGAATTGTTGTCCGAAATTCTGAAGGACGAAGGTTACTCCGTTCGCGTCGCCGAAAATGCAGCCGCCGCGCGAGTAGCCCGCCGTGAGGCGAGGCCAGATCTTGTACTGCTCGATATCTGGATGCCGGATATGGATGGTATTTCGCTGCTCAAGGAGTGGGCACAATCCGGTCAGCTAACGATGCCGGTGGTAATGATGTCCGGCCACGGTACGATTGAATCCGCCATCGAGGCCACACGCATCGGGGCATTTGATTTTCTTGAAAAACCAATTAGCCTGCCCAAACTTGTTGCCACAGTTGGCAAGGCGCTCGCTGGTGGACGTGTGCTTGCAAAACCCGGCTTGTCATTTGCACACCTAGGGCGCGCCAAGGTGATTAGCGAATTACGCCAACGCTTGGACCAAGTCAGCCGCCTTCGCATGCCGCTACTGCTCACAGGCGAGAGTGGGTGTGGCTTTGAGTTGATCGCACGGATGGTCCACCTGCGCAACACCCCTTGGTTTGCGCCGTCCGAGCATGCATGGCTTGCGCAGAATCCCTTCGCGCCGCTGGCCGAAGCGCGAGACGGAGTGCTGTTTGTTGAGAACATCGAACGTCTCACTAGGAACGAACAACGCGGGCTATCACAGCTGATCACCAAGCTGGAAAAATTTAACGTTCGTTTAGTCGCGGCAACGTCACACCCTTTGATCCCGATGATTGAAGCCGGCGAGTTTGACTCTAATCTGCACGCCCAACTGTCGGGCATCGCACTTCGGATTCCATCGCTTCGAGAGCACGCTGAAGATATTCCCGACCTTGCCAACACCATGCTGCTGCAAATGGTTGAGTCAAATGAATCGCCAATGCGCTCATTCAGCGTCGGTGCATTAAACGCACTGCGCAACCTAGAGTGGCCAGGAAATTTGCCCGTATTACAAAATGCCGTGAAGACGCTTGCCCTCACCAGCCTTGCCACTGAAATCACGACCGATGATGTTGCTCGTGTTGCTGCGGAACTGGGGCTGAACGTCGCTGTGGGCGATATGCCGATGGGTGGGATCCCGTTTGACCTGCCGCTGCGGGAAGCACGCGAACGTTTTGAATTCCAGTACTTCCTGCACCATATTCGACACGAAGAAGGCAACATGTCACGCGTGGCCGACAAAGTCGGGCTGGAGCGAACACATCTCTATCGGAAGTTGAAACAGTTGGGAATTCGTCCGTCGGGCAAAACCGAATAACGCCGCGATGTTGCGATTTCAGCCAGTATGCTGATTAATGAGCTGCCCCATTGGGCGGGGCAACAAGCTGCCCGATACGCACAACTGTCAATCCCGGCTTGACGTGAATCAACGTTGGCATGATCAGCACACAGTTGTCATACGGTGCCAGTACCGGGTTGCCGCCGTCATGCGCGATTAAGTCGCCGCGCCGGGCGATGATATCCAAGCCCTTTGTGCCTTCACGGAAGCGGTAATCAGGGCTGTTGGCGATCAGTGCGTCGGTGACTCGGATTACCTTGGTGGCGGGTAACGGCGCGGCGTTGATTTGGCTCTTGGCCAAGCCTTCGTCAACACACTTGGTTGCCCGCAAAAAACGCCACGTCGATTGCCATGCGACATCCGCCGCTGCGGCTTCCCAGTGCTGCCCGCATTCCACCAACAATGCATTTTTCGCCGACGTTGGCTCGCCAAATCCGCCATAGTCACGCATACGTGTGCCATTCGCATGCCCGTTATCGCTCACAATAAACTCCGGCAGGCCGACATCACGCGCGAAGGTAATTCCCTTGTCGAGCGCGCCGCAGATCATTACCGGATCGTGGGGATCATGCATTGAGTGAATATCCAACAGCAAATCGACGTCATCGATGATTGGTCGCATTAGCCGCGCGCGCGCCAATTCAACCGAGCGGCGCGGCCCATCAAGTGTCGCCGGTGTCCAGACACGATTAAAGTCTTCCTCAACGTAACGGTTGCCGTGAGGGTGCGTGGGCTCCCAAGCATGATATGCCTCGACATTGGCAAACGAGAGGGACAATTTGCCACGTTTGGGCCGCACATTCATCTTGAACAATCGATCAACAGTGATCGCGCCGCAGATTTCATTACCGTGTGTCACGGCATTGACCATCACATGTGGCCCTGCCACACCGGAATCGAACGTGGTGATGTATTCAACACCGGTGTTTCCCGCTCGGTAAGCAGTGATGTCAGGCGGCGAGAGTTCGACGCGGTAGGGCGTCGCTCCCACGGCGACTTTAGTGGTCATGGTTGTGTCCGTCCACGTGTTTATGTCCGTTGCCGTGTGAGTGTCCGTGACCGCCGTGGTCATGGTGGGCGTGGTCATGGTGGGCGTGGTCATGCTGGGCGTGGTCATGCTGGGCGTGGTCATGTCCACAATCATGGTGGTGTCGATGCCCAGGCATATTGTCGTGCGCATAAGCCGCGATCTCTTCAATCAGTCGGGTAATGTCTTGCTGCAACTTGCCGAAGTTATCGTTTGGCTCACGCGTGTCTTCATTCATGTAGAGCCGTCGATTTATCTCAATTTGAAGTGAATGTTTATTTTTTTCCGGGTCTGAATAGGCCCGCACCAGTTCAACTCCCTTGTAAGGGTCATTGATTTTTACGTTGTACCCCATTTCTTTGAGGACGACCGAGACAAACCTAGTGAACGCCGGCGAACAACTTGTGCCCTCGCGGTCCCCCAAAACAAAGTCGGCGCGGGCAATGCCCGGCCCTTCTTCAGAAATCACCGAAGAAGTAGCCGGCATCGAATGGCAATTCACATGCCAAACCGCGCCGTAGTGTTTGTGGGCGCTGTTGATCGCGTCACGTACCACTTTATGATACGGTGCATAACACTTGGCGATGCGCGCTTGGACCTCCGCAACGCTTAGTTTGCGGGCATAAATTGCCTCGCCGGTATCGAGCAGCCGCCACACAAGCCCAATTCCCTTCTCCGTTTTTCTCGACAAATTGATGGGCCCCGGCCAAGTCGCATCGAGCAGCGCGGCATCGATATCAAGCAAAGAGCGATTGGCGTCGATATAACTGCGTGGAAAATTCGCCGCAATCAAGGTCGCACCGAGATCGGGTGCAGCAGCAAACAGTGCATCGACGTGAGTGTCTTCGGCGCGACGCAACACTAATGGATCGACGATGTGGCCAAAATCCGCCGGGTACCGGGTGCCACTATGCGGTGAATCAAACACCACGGGGACATCATGATCATGCGTGGTACGCGGTGCCGTCAGCACGTAAGCAGCATTTGCAAAATGTGGTTGAATCACAGTAGACATATCAGTTACTCGATGGTGTGGAATGTAGGTGGCACGCAGCAAATCGTAGTGGTGCGATCTGCCGGAGTGCCGGTCGTTCGGTTTGGCAACGATTGCCAGTAACGCTGCTTGCATGTGGGCAGCGTGGATGGAAATGGCAGCCCTGCGGCGGATTGAGCGGCGATGGTATCTCGCCTGCTACGGCAACAAAGTCTTTCTTCCGAACTCGCAACGTTGGTACTTCCTTTAGCAACGCTTGCGTGTACGGATGTTGTGGTGCTGCAAATAACTCTTCGGTTGGCCCTTCCTCAACCACACGACCGAGATACATCACCACCACACGGTCTGAAACATGGTTCACCACGCCGAGGTCATGGCTAATGAATAGATATGTCAAGTCCAACTCTTCACGCAATTGAATAAACAAATTTAACACCTGCGCCTGAATGGAAACGTCAAGCGCCGCGACTGCTTCATCGCATACCAAGAACATCGGCTTGACGGCGAGGGCTCTTGCGATGCCGATGCGTGCCCGTTGTCCACCTGAAAACTGATGTGGAAAACGATCAATCAGCGACGGATCAAGTCCTACCTTTGCCATCATTGCTGCAACGTAGTCACGTTGCGCCGCGGCGGTAACTAAACCATGCACCAACGGCGCTTCTCCGATAATTTGCTGGATGCGAAAGCGAGGGTTCAGCGAGGCGTATGGGTCTTGAAAAATCATCTGCGCCTCCAACTTCATGGCACGCACCCGTTCCGCACTCATATCTGCGACGAGTTCGCCTTGCCAACGTTTGGTTCCATCGCTTGGTTGGAGTAATCCGACAACGAGGCGACCCAGCGTCGATTTGCCACAACCTGACTCGCCCACCAAACCCACCACTTCGCCTTTATTGATGGTTAGGTTCACACTGTCCACCGCCTGCACTGTTTCGGCGATACGATTGGCACCAAACACATTTGCCAATCGGCTCACAACATCAAGTGATTTGACGAATCGCTTGGAGACTTGTTGTAACTCGAGTAATTGCGTCATCAAGGGGCCCACCACCAGATTTTACCAACTCTTAAAAGCCTAATATCGGCGGGCATTTTCGAGCATTTATGCTCTAAAATGCCCGCCGATATTAGGGTTTCTAGAAGCGCGCAAAAAAACATTAGTCGCGTCATGCCACCCTCGGGTAGTGCCTAGGATAGTGCCTGGGGTAGTGACAACGCACCGCGTGTGAGGTATCGGATACAGCGCCTGCTACTGCCGACGTGGCTAGTGAAGGCATGTCATCACACAGCGCCTGCCGATAGTCGCAGCGATCCCGGAACGCACACCCCCCGCCAATCGCAAGCAGCGAAGGTGTCATGCCGCGAATCTGTTTAAGTGGCTGACCCCGCACATTTGACGACGGCACCGAACTCAGCAAACCATTTGTGTAGGGATGCATCGGGCGATCCAGCACCTGCGCAACACTGCCGGTCTCAACGATCTTGCCCGCATACATCACCGCAATATCGTCAGCCAGACCTGCGACAACGGAAAGGTCATGTGTAATCCAGATCAGTGCGGTGCCGGATTCGCGGCATAGTTTTTGCATTTCAAACAGGATCTGGCCTTGTATCGTCACATCGAGCGCAGTCGTAGGCTCATCTGCAATGATGAGGTCCGGCTTATTCAGAAGTGCAATGGCGATCGCAACCCGTTGGCGCATCCCGCCGGAAAACTGGTGAGGGTACGAACGCAAACGCTCTTCTGGGGAGGGAATGCCGACACGAACCAGCGCTTCACGGCAGCGATCAAGCGCGGATTGCCTGCTCACCTTCTGGTGCGCGTCAATGGCCTCAATCATCTGCGTGTCGATTCGTAACACGGGGTTGAGCGTCATCATCGGGTCTTGGAAAATCATCGCGATTCGAGCACCTCGAAGGGATCGCCACTCCGCATCATCGTAAGCGGTGACATCAACACCGTTCAAACGGATTTGGCCATCCACCACACGCCCGGGCGTGTCGATCAAGCCCATCAATGAATAACCGGTCATTGATTTTCCCGAACCGGATTCACCAACCAGCCCCAAAACCTTGCCGCGTTCGATGGTAAACGACACGCCATCAACCGCCTTCACCACACCGGCTTTGGTGAAGAAATGCGTTTGTAGATTGTTAACCTCGAGGACGACACTCATTTTTTTAGTCTCGGGTTAAGTACGTCCCGCAGTTGATCCGCAACTAGGTTAATCGCCACGATGGTTATCAGTAACGCCAACCCAGGGTAAAACGATATCCAATACTTACCGCTCATCAAATAGCTGAAGCCATTGGAGATCAACAATCCCAAGGACGGCTCGGTGATCGGCATACCGAGTCCGAGAAAAGACAGGGTTGCTTCGAGTGAAATAGCATGCGCTACTTGCACGGTGGCCACGACAATCAGGGGTGGCAGGCAATTCGGCAACATATGGCGAAACACGATGCGTGGTTTCGATAACGCTAACACCTTCGCTGCCTCCACGTATTCCTTTTGCCGTTCGACGAGTGCCGCCGCTCGGACGGTTCGTGCGTAATACGCCCACTGCACTGCCACCAATGCAATGATGACCTTGTCCACCCCCTGGCCAAACACTGCCAGCAAAATCAGCGCAATCAAGATCGAGGGGAACGAGAGTTGTATATCCACAATACGCATGATGAGGGTATCAATCCAGCCACCGAAGTACGCCGCCACCATGCCAAATACTAAGCCCAACCCGAGTGCAAACAACGTTGACATCACGCCAACACTTAGTGAGATGCGTAGTCCGTAAAAAATGCCGGACAACATATCACGGCCCTGATCGTCGGTGCCTAACAGATAGGTCTTGCCACCCATAGATTGTTCGCCGGGTGCAAGTTTGCCGTCGAGTACATCGAGCTGCGCCAAGTCATAGGGATTTTGTGGCGCAAGCAGCGGCGCGGCAATGGCGATTACCATCACGATGATCAACACGGCGAGCCCCAACAGCGCCAGACGCGATTCAGCGAACTCTCGCCAGAAGCGGTCGAACGGTGTCTGAACATGTGGTGATGTCGGTGGTGATGCTTGTGAAGTTTCTTGTTGACCAGTCATCAATGTCCCCCGCCACTCGATTGGCCAAGCCGTACTCGCGGGTCCAGCATTGAATACACAAGATCGACCATGAAGTTGATCGCGATGAACAGTGTCACGATCACCATCAGATAGGCAACGATCACCGGTCGGTCGAGCTGATTGATCGAGTCAATAAGCAGCTTTCCCGTGCCCGGCCAAGCAAAGATTGATTCCGTGACAATCGCAAACGCAATCACCGAGCCGAATTCAAGGCCGATCACGGTCACAATCGGAATCATGATGTTCTTCAGGATATGCACACCAATCACCCGGCCTTGCGAGAGCCCTTTCGCTCTGGCGAACTTCACGTAGTCTTGCAGCACCGCCTCGCGTACTTGCGCGCGAGTGAGCCTGATTAATAGCGAGAGTTTGAACAACGCAAGGTTGAGCGCGGGCAACAGTAGGTGCGACAAACCATCCCACGACAAAAAACTCACTGGCACGCCAAACAACAAGGTTGTCTCGCCGCGACCGTTCGACGGCAGCCAGCCCAACTGCACGGCAAAAAACATGATCAGCACCAAACCCACCCAGAACGTTGGCAGTGAAAAACCAACGATAGAAAATGCCATGATGCTGCGGCCGATAAGACTATCGGGTCGAAGACCAGCCACGAGCCCGAGCGGAATGCCGATTGCAACAGCGATTACCATCGCAAACAACGCCAGTTCGATGGTTGCGGGCATCTTCGAGAGAATCAACTCCAACGCCGGCACACCAAACACAAACGACCGCCCCAAGTCGCCGCTTACCGCACCCTTGAGGAATGTCCAATACTGCTCGTAAAGTGGCCGGTCTAATCCTAACGCTGCGGTCGCACGCACACGCTCTACTTCATCCGCCTGCGGGTTGACCAACAAATCGATCGGATTGCCGATCGCAAACACGCCTAAAAAGACGATGCACGACATGGCAATCAGGACTAGAAGGGACTGGCCGAACCGACGGAGGAAGTAATTGAACATGGGTTAGCGTACTGCCCGATCGGGTGCCACGCCCGATTGAATTCGCGGCACCATCTATTTGGCGGGCTTTAGCCCCATTGCGAGTGTGTACTGGTCGGTTCGGGCGGCGTATCTGAGCCCTTTGGTCGTTGCCCACGTTGAAAACTCGTAGTGCAACGGAATGAGCCCAACGTCGCCCATCACCATCTCGGCCGCCTTGATGATCATGGCTTCGCGCTTTTTCTCATCCATTGTCACCAGGGCATCCGACAACACCTTGTCGAATTCTGCGTTTGAGTATCGACCGCGATTGGTGACACCCATGCCTTTGGCAGTATCGTGAGTGGCCAGTAACGAGCGCATGGCTGAGCCCTGCTCGCCTGACTCTGTACCCCAACCTAACAACATGAAGCCGAACTCCAATTTCGAGGCTCGCGTGAAATAGACAGAAGATGGCATCGTCTCGACCTTTATGTCAAGTCCGATACGCGTATACATTTGCGCCAGTGCTTGGGCGATATTTGCATCGTTGATGTAACGGTTATTCGGACCGTGGATGGTCATCTGAAAACCGTTCGGATATCCCGCTTCCGCCAGCAGCTTCTTGGCACCGTCAGGATCGAATTTTTGCGGCTTGAGCTTCTTGCTGGTACCGAAGAATATTTCTGGCAACAGCTGCCCAGCGGATTGCGCTTTGCCTTCCATCACGCGCGAAACGATAGCGTCACGATTAATCGCCATTGATAGCGCCTTACGAACCCGCAGATCGCGGAACGGATTCTTGTCGAGTGGCTTGCCGTCTTTAGCAGTGACAAATGGCGGTGATTTTTCGGTGCTTTGGTTGAGGTGTACGTAAATCACCCGATTAGAAATCTTGTCAACCAGACTGTATTTGGCGTCTTTTGAAAGTTTCACGATATCCGCAGTCGGCACCGTCTCAATCATTTGTACATCGCCAGACAGCAACGCAGCAACCCGCGCAGCTGGATTCGTGAGCATCTTGAATGTCACTACATCCCACGGCTCTTCCCCGCCCCAGTAGCCGTAGTTAGCCTTCAGGACTACACGTTGGTTGGGAATGTACTCCTGGAACTTGTAGGGGCCGGTGCCAATGGCGGCCTTGCCGGAGTTGTAATCTTCCGTGGTCGCCTTCTCCCCGACTTTCTTCGAGATGATGCGGACCACCGCGAGATCAGACGGCAGCAGAACATTGGCGGAAGTCGTCTTGACAAGAACTGTGTGCGAATCGACAATTTTCACATCTGCAATGGAGCGCGTGAAGGTGGCAAATGAAGAGGGACTATTCGGCACGTTGGGCGCACGCTTGATGGTAAAGGCCACATCTTCGGCGGTAAACGGTGAGCCGTCATGAAACCGCACGTTTTTTCTAAGTTTGAACTCCCATGTCAGGTCGTCGAGTGCTTTCCAGGAAGTCGCCAAGCCGGGTACCAGCTTCTGATTTTCATCGATGTGTACCAACGATTCAAACACGTGGCGCACCAGACTATTGTTGGGTCCTACGTTGTGATAGTGCGGGTCCATCGAAGTAATGGCGGCTTGCAGGCCAATCGACACTTCGCGGGCTTTAGTTTGTGCGACACTTGAGGTGATTGCCAAGATCGAAAAGCCTAGGCAAATGAAGGACATCAACCGCGTTTTTCTGACAGAACGAAGATGCGCGAGAGTCATGAAAGGTATCCTGTTTTTATCGACGATTGAGTACTAATTCCCGAGTCATAGATGATAGCTGAATTGGCTCACAATCTGCCTGCAACCAAACTACCAAGATCTGATCCATTGTCGATGATTGACAAATTTGAAGCGATGCTTGCGACAGGCACGGATACGGCGCTGCTCCGATTTTCGTTGGGCAACGCGTACCTGATGGCGGGTGATGCGGTATCCGCCTCGCCACATTTACAAGCCGCTGTTGTACAGGACCCCCAATACTCCGCGGCTTGGAAACTCCTCGGCAAGGCGTTGACCGCGACCGGGGAAACAACCGCTGCGGTAAAC
>JBEILF010000022.1:0-24698 GCA_040379385.1 Burkholderiales bacterium
CACTGGTCAGGATGATATAAGCGCGGCTGCGAGTCGAGTCGACACCAATGCTGTAGAGCTCATCCTTCTCTTCAAAGATTAACTTGTCTTCTTTTTCGCCAAGTTTGTGACGGTATAGCTGATTGGAACGTTTTGTTGTTGCATCCTCCGTCACACAAAAGATCGTTTTGTTATCGTTGGCCCATGCGACAGAGGTCACTCGTTCAATCTTGTCGGCGAGAACCTCCCCGGTTTCGAGATTCTTGAATTGGAGTGTGTACTGGCGAAAGCCGGTGAAGTCCACCGAATAAGCCAGCCACTTGTTATCCGGGCTCACGGTCATGCTGCCGATGGACATAAACGCCTTACCCTTGGCGAGCTCATTACCATCGAGCAATATTTCTTCTTTGGCTTCCAGCGTTGCTTTGCGGCGGGTATAGATCGAGTACTGTTTGCCTTCCTCAGTTTTAGTGATGTACCAATAGCCGCGCATGAAATACGGTACGCTGTCGTCCGTTTCTTTGATGCGACCGAGCATGTCTTTGTACAGCGTTTCCTGGAACGGCTTCAAGTGACCGATGACTGAATCCAAATAGGCGTTTTCTGCCTTCAAATACTCAACGACTGCAGGATCCGACTTCTCACGCAACCAAAAATAATCGTCGACGCGCTTATCGCCAAAGTTTTCAAACGTTTTGGGGACTTTTTTTGCAACGGGCGGCGTGGAGGGGGCGGACGGTTTTGAAGGCATAGCGGGACTCGGGGAAGGCGACAACTGCGCAGGGGTCTGCGCGGACAGGATGGTGACCTGCGTTACTAGCATAGTGCCGATTATCGTTAGAAGAGTTCGCAGGTTAGAACGAAGACGATGGTTCATGACAGCCTCAAAAAAATAGAGATGCACAATTATAGGGGGCCTGCAGACAAACACGTACCGCGATGCCGTGCGCCCGAGACGATCCAGCCGCTGACAGCTTTTTTTCGCTAGTAGAATATTGACTTGTACGAACCCTGTGAGTTCAACCAATGTTTGCCGTCAACGCGCTGAACGCGCCCTCTAAGACTGAGCTTTACGTCGACCTGAACAAGCAACTAAAGAGCCTGCTGGAAGGAGAGCGCGATTTCATCGCCAACGCGGCAAATTTTTCGGCACTGCTATTCAATCTGCTGCCAGACCTGAACTGGGCGGGCTTCTATCTGATGCGCGGCAACGAACTCATCCTCGGCCCGTTTCAGGGCAAGCCGGCGTGCGTACGCATCCCGGTGCACCCTGCACCTCGCGGGGTATGCGGCAACAGCGCTTTTCATCACAGAGCGTTTCTGGTGCCGAATGTACATGAGTTTCCCGGGCATATCGCCTGCGACTCGGCTTCAAACTCCGAAATCGTCATCCCCATTTTGCATGGCGACATCCTGGTCGGCGTACTCGACCTCGACTCACCCAAGCTGGGTCGTTTTGACATACAAGACCAGTCGGGATTGGAACTGATGGTCGCCACATTCATCGCCGCGACCGACCTACCGGCAAAAGCATAAAGCCCCCTATTGACGGGCGTTTTGAAGCATTTTTGCTCGAAAATTCCCGTCCTCGCTAGAGTTTGACTTTGCGTTATCGCTGTATGCGTTTACAGCCTACAGCCTTGCGCGTAACATTGCAGCATGTCGATCAGCTCGCTCTTAGTCGATTTCAACTCCTACTTCGCCTCCTGCGAGCAACAAGATCGCCCGGAACTACGCGGGCGACCGGTGGGCGTCGTGCCGATGTTGGCAGACAGCACTTGTCTCATCGCCGCAAGTTACGAAGCCAAGAAGTTAGGCGTCAAGACGTTAACCAACGTCGGCGAGGCCAAAGCCAAAATTCCCGACATCGTGCTGGTGGTTGCGCGGCATGCGTTGTACATCGACATGCACCATCGCGCCGTCGCCGCAGTCGACGAGATCGCCCCGGTACGCAAGGTACTTTCAATCGATGAGATGGTGTGTGACCTGCCGGCCGGCTACAAGACAGTTGAACGCGCGCGCGAACTCTCGAACGATATAAAGCGCCACCTTGCCGCGACCATCGGCGAGTACATGAAGGTTTCTATCGGCATCGCCCCCAACCTGTTCCTTGCCAAACTCGCCTCCGACATGCAAAAGCCGGATGGACTGGTGGTTCTCGAAGAGCACGATGTTCCGGAAAAAATACGCCATCTAGGATTAAGAGCGCTGAACGGCGTTGGCAAAAATATGCAGGCACGGCTGAACAAACACGGCATCCGAACCATCGACGACTTGTATCGTCAGACCGAAGACCAGTTGCACACAATTTGGGGCGGGGTTGGCGGTAACCGCTTCTACCAAAAGCTCCGCGGCGTCGAGGTTGCCGAGACCCAAAACGAAATGGGCTCGATTTCCCACTCACACGTACTGCCACCGGCGCTACGCGATCGCGACAGCGCCCTGGCGGTGCTCAACCGCCTCACGCAGAAAGCCGCGATGCGTTTGCGCAAGGCCTGCCACACAACCGGTCAGGTCGCCATCAAGGTCAAACACCTGAATGCACCAACGTGGGAGACAGACGCCAGGCTGCAGCCAACGCAGGACACACTCGACTTGGTACATACCATCACCGGCTTGTGGGAAAAGTACCCGCAGCGGAAATCGGCCACCCCGCTACAGGTCGCCGTGGTGTTGGGTGACCTCGTGCCCGACGGCGCGCAAAACTTTTCACTGTTCGGCGAAGACCCAACGAAGAAAAAACTCAATGCCGCCATGGATGATCTCAATCTGCGCTTTGGTAAACGTGCCGCCTATTTTGGCGGCGCGCATCAGGCACTCGATCATGGCAGACTAGCCATCGCGTTTAATCACATCCCCGACGTCGAAACGGAAAGCTAATGTCACTCGCAAACAATATTGTCATCATCACCGGGGCCTCGACCGGCATCGGCGAACAATTGGCCTATCAACTCGCCAAAGAGGGTGCTCACCTCGTGCTTTCATCGCGTCGGGTAGATGAACTCGAACGTGTCGCCGACAAGGTGCGCGAACTTGGCGCACGCGCGACGGTGATCGCCTGCGACGTCGCCAAACAATCCGATTGCAAACATCTTATCGACATGACCGTCTCAGAGTTCGGTGGTGTTGACACCATCGTGCTCAACGCCGGCATGACGATGTGGGCAAAGTTTGCCGACATCAAAGACATGTCGATCATCGAACGCATCATGCAAGTAAATTACATGGGTGCGGTGTACTGCACCCACTATGCGCTGCCACATTTGCAGAAAAGCCGTGGCCGTATCGTCGGCATCGCCAGCCTCACTGGTTTGGTCGGCGTGCCCACCCGCACCGCTTATGCGGCAAGTAAACATGCGATGCGCGGTTTCTTTGACTCGCTGCGCATTGAGCTGCAGGGAACAGGCACTACGGTCAGCATGATCTATCCCGGTTTTGTCGCCACCGGTATTCGTGAAAACGCCACCGGTGCAGACGGCAAGGCTGCCAAGATTGATCCGGTGAATAAAGATGAAGTGATGAGTGTCGAGGAGTGCGCCACAATCATCGTCGAAGCGATTACCAACCGTAAACGCGAAGTGGTGATGACTCTCAAGGGAAAACTCGGGCAGTGGCTGAAGTTGATTGCACCCTCAATCATCGATGGCATGGCCAAGCGCGCGGTCGAAGGTAACCAAAAATACGTCGAAGCGAAATAGGAAAGCCTCAATGGAATTCAGCACTTGGTTCACCTACTTCGTGGCGACAGTCATCATCTGCGTGTCGCCCGGTCCTGGCGCGCTGTCGAGCATGTCAGCCGGCATGAAGTATGGGTTCACACGCGGCATGTGGAACTTAGCCGGCCTGCAAGCGGCCATCGTCGTTAACGTCTTTGCCATCTGGATCGGCTTGGGCGCTCTGCTGGTTGCGTCCACCACCGCTTTCGATATCATGAAGTACTTGGGGGCGGCGTACCTCATCTACCTCGGCATCCAAAAGTTTCGTGAGGAGCCGGTACCCTTTGAGCAAATCGCCGCCCAGACCAATTTCAAAGACACATCACCGTTCGGCATCTTCAAACAAGGGATGTTGGTGAATCTCACCAATCCAAAGGGGCTGTTGTTCCTCGCTGCCGTACTACCGCAGTTTATCGACCCTGCAAAGCCTACTGCCATTCAATACGCCATCCTCGGCGGAACCATGGTTGTCGTCGATGTGGCGGTCATGATTGGCTATACCGCGCTGGCTTCAACGATTTTGCGAATGCTGAAAGACCCGAACCACATCCGCTGGGCCAATCGTGGTGTGGGAAGTTTGTTTGTTGCGGCGGGTGGCGCGCTGGCGGTGTTTAAGCGGTGAATTCATGACACCGCTAGCGACAGTTCGTGGACACGTCTCGAACAGCACGCCTCTGATACCTACCGCTGACTTCCGCCAAACACCAGCAACAAAAACACCACAAACAAAATCGCACTCACGAGGAAGAAAATTTTCCACCCTGACTTAGGTGACTCTCCCTCGACCTCGCCGGTCTGCCCATTCACCACGAACCGATACGTCTTGCCGCCGAACAGATACGCTGACACCCACATAGGCAACAAGATATGTTTGAAGGTGAGATGGCTGTAGTGCGTGTTGAGCGATGAAATTCGCTGATGATCCCCGCCGATGTCTTGACGTACCAGTGACTGTACTTTGGCGTCGATGAACTCTTTGCCCTTGGCAAATCCTGACTTCAAATCGACCGAATACGCTTCCGCTTGAAAGCCGGTGATGTATTCATCCTGATAGGGAACCAGCGCTTTCGTGTCCCAGGTACGCAGCTTGGTGGTAAATGCACTCATAATCGCGGAACCAACCGCGCCAGCAGCCGAGATCGAAAAATTTCCGGTCGATTGATCGTTGGCACCAAATGCCGTTTTGGAACCCGACACCAACACGTCGTTATGGAAGAACGAAACTTCGCCGGAAACAGAACTCCAATGCGTGACAGTTCGGGTTTGGGTGACACGTTCGCCGTTTGCATTGGTGGTGGTGTAAGTTTCGATATGATCGTCGCCGCGCTGGCCGGTGTATTGTGAAAACGTATTGGCGTCAAACGTCCAGTAGGGGACATAGAGCCCCTTGATGCCGCCATCACTCTGGGCAAACTTCTTTAGCGCACTGGGCGCGAGCCACAGCCCCTTCAACCACGTACGCCACTTTTCCTGCGCCTGCAGTTTGGTGATTTTGAACGGCACCAACGATTTTGGTTTGATCAACCGCTGGGCATAGCTTTGGCTGGTGATCGGCGTCCCACAAAAGACGCACGCGGAGGCAAACAGATTTGCTGGGAGTGTTTGCTCGCCGCCACAGTTCTTGCATTTCAGATGCTCCTGCTCATACGTCTCATGCTCGGACTCGAGCTTGGCGAGCCACGTATTGAGTGGCAACTCTTCAACAACATCGGTCTTCTCGTCGAACTGATTTACCGCGCCGCAGTAGTCACATTTAAGCGAAGTAGTGCCGGGCGAAAAGGACAGCTTGGCACCACACGACCGGCACGGGAACGCGCGCACCTTGTCGGTCATCGCCTCAAGCGTGGTTTGTGACGCGTTCGGCTTCTCCATTAGCAGTTATCAAGTGACGGCAGCGCCATTGTGCAGAAAGCACAAGTCATAGCGCGTGCGGCGGAGACTGGTCAAGCGTGCGCGACGGGTCTGCAGACTTGGGCTGTCGTAGTGCGTAATCGAGCAAAAACCAAGCACCAAGCGCGAGATTAGCGATGGCAAAGGCGACCCCCAGACTGAACCCTTTCCAGTTCATGATCATGTGCAACAGCACCAACACGCAGCCGACTCCAACGAGCCCGGCTGCGGCACGATACAGTTTTGATTTCACGGGATCCTCCGCTGTCAAACGCTAGGCGGAACCGGTGGCGGCACGCTGGCAAACAGTGCAGACAGCTCCGTGACATCACCCGCTTTGGCCCATTGCGCCATACCGGTTTTCCACACGAGGCTATCTCGTGTCAACTTTCCACCCGTGGCTTGTGCTTGCAGCGCACTCATATCAAACGGCCCTGTTTGGACTCCGCCAACAGCCACGTGGAATGCGATAGCAGTTGGCAGTGGTGGGGGCGTAGCCGTATTCATCGCGCCTGCGGCCATGCCCATTTGTCCAACCATGCCCGCCCCCATGGCAATTCCCGCGCCAAGCCCCATGCCTGCACCAGCGGCCGAGTTGGGTGTTGTTGCCGCGTCCCGTATTGCGCTAGCCGTTTCGTACTGTGTGTAGGCGGCGAGGTTACCGACCGCCGCGATCGCACCGCGCTTGTCGATGGCCTTTTCCACTTCTTCCGGCAGGCCCACATCTTGCACCTGCACTTCGCTAAACTCCAGGCCCATCGCTTCGAAGTCCGGGCCGATACGATCACGCAACATCTGCCCCAGCAGCGTGACTTTGGCCTCAAGGTCGATGATCGACAGCCCCAGCTCCGGAAGCACTTCCTTGATGCGCAATCCAATCTTGCCGCGCAGATTTTCTTCAATCTGTTCGGTGGTGAAGCGCCCCTCGGTACCGGCAATATCTTTGATGAAGATACCGGCATCTTTCACGCGAATCGTATAGATACCGAACGCGGTGGCGCGGACAATACCGAATTCGCTGTCACGCATCGTCGCCGGCCCCGGCGTTCCCCATTTAAGATCAGTGAACTTGCGCGTACTGACGAAGTAAATCTCTGCTTTGAACGGCGACTCAAAGCCGTATTTCCAGCCCTGCAAGGTCGAAAGAATTGGAATGTTTTGCGTCGTCAGCGTGTACATGCCGGGACGGAACACGTCGGCAATCTTGCCCTCATTCACAAATACCGCCATCTGGCCTTCTCGCACGGTGAGCTTGGCACCGTACTTGATCTCGTTATTGTGCCGCTCGTAGCGATAGACGAGAGTGTTGGTGGTATCATCGAGCCATTCGATGATGTCGATTAACTCACCAGTCAGCTTTTTTACCCAATCAATCATTTGGCGCTCTCCTTCAAAAGGTCAACGACCCAGAGTCTTAACCAGCAAAAACTGCATAATGTTTGCCGCGTCGGGTGGCAACGTTGTTTTGCTTAACAGCCAACACTGCGGGTCGCAACGTTACCATGAATCGATTGGTGGACAAACGTAGTTTGCGGGACAAACACCCTTGTCGGGAGACGAAATATGACGGCAAAACTCTCTGGGATCAACATTTTTCCGGTCAAAGGCCTCAGCGGCATTGCCCTTGACCAATCGGACACGACTACACGTGGGTTACGGTATGACCGCCGATTCATGATTGTGGGCCGCGACCATGAATTCGTCAGTCAGCGCGAGATACCCAAAATGGCAACCATCTGGACCGAGCTGATCGGCGACAAGCTCGAACTTGCTGCTGCGGACCAGGAATCGGTGACAGTTGATATTCAACCTCGCGCGCTGCCGACACGCACCGTTCGCGTCTGGTCGTCACATGTTCGGGCACACACGGTCAGCGCTGAGGCAGACGAGTGGCTGTCAGATTACTTGGGCTTCGATGCGCGTTTAGTCTACATGCCGGACAGCGCTGAGCGTCGCTGTAGCCCCACCTACGCCAAGAATAACGAGATCGTCAGTTTCGCCGACGGGTTTCCGTTTTTGGTCACTAACGAAACCTCACTAGAGGACTTAAACCAGAAAATTACTGCTAATGGCGGCGCAGCCGTCCCGATGAATCGCTTCCGCAGTAACTTGGTGGTAAGCGGCGCTGCGGCTTGGGCGGAAGATGGCTGGGATGAAATCGAGATCGGCAGTGCGGTATTCCGTGCCGCCAAACCGTGTGGACGCTGCCAAGTTACAACGACCGATCAAGCCACTGGGGAAGTGCGTGGACCGGAGCCACTGAAGACACTCTCGACCTTTCGTCATACCGACAAAGGCATCCTGTTCGGGGTGAACCTCGTGCCGGTGAAGCTTGGGAGCGTTCGCCTAGGTGATCGAGTGGAGTTTCGCTAGTTTAGAAAGCCTAGCAATCACGGACATCTTCAGGCAAAAACGCCCGAAACTGCCCGCCAATAAACGAGATTATTAGTTAGCTCTTAGGCGGCGCTGCGTTCAAACATCAGCACGGACGCGCCACCACTTGCGAAATCGGCCGTGTCGCCTACTGCGGTCTGCCCCTCGGCCGAACCAATACCAGCCTGTAGCGCCGCCATGTCGTCGAAGGTCAGGATGGCGATCTGGTGAAACGGCGCGGGCCTGGTGGGGTTGGTAATCCTGCCTACGCTGGTTTCGGGTAGGCGTCGTCCGGGATTTTTCTTCACGCTCGCCGTGAGGGTGTTTGCGCAGTAATCGTCAAAGGCCAGCGGAGCGGGCGGGCGATAGATCGCCAGCGCGTTCGCCATCCCGGTGGCCTTTTAATTGTAGGAGAAAATTCGCCGCTGGCTATGCGTGTTTCTCGTCCGCCGCGTGATGCGGCTTTAACAACCACGCGGCAAGCGCGGGCAATAAGAAGATCGCTCCGACCATATTCAGGAAGAACATAAACGCGAGCAAGATACCCATGTCCGCTTGGAACTTTAATGCAGACATTGCCCAAGTAGCGACGCCAAGCGTCATGGTCACCGCTGTGAAGATCATTGCCGTGCCGCGCTCTCGCAGCGACAAGAAGAACGACTCGGCCAAGTCCTTGCCCTCTTCTAAGTGGATTTCAATTCGGTCATAAAGATAGATGCCGTAGTCAACACCAACACCAACACCGAGTGCGATCACCGGCAGCGTTGAGACCTTCATACCAATACCGAGCATCGGCATCAAGGCCTCGCAGAGAATCGAGACAATCGCCAAGGGGATGAGAATACACAGCGTGGCGCGCAGGCTGCGAAATGTGGCCATACACATCAACAACAGCGCACCAAAGATCGCGCCGTGCATCTCAAAACGAGCTTTGTCTACCGCTTCGTTGGTGGCTGCGGCGACTCCCATGTTTCCGGTGGCCAGCTTGAACTCCAGGTTCGGTGTATTCGCCTCTTTCGCAAAACTCTTCACCTCGGCCACCATGCGACGCAACGTATCGCCCTGCTGATCGGTGGTGTTTACGAGCACTTGCATCGCCGAGCAATCGGGATTGAGCAGGCCGGTTGCGGTATCCACTGGCGTGACACTCTGCGCCATGGTGGTCGGATCACGCGGCAGCTGGCGCCAGCGTAGATTGCCTTCGTTAAATCCCGCGTTGATGGTCTTGGCAACACCAGGCAACGACATCACCGACTGCGTACCGGGTACGTTCTGCATGTACCAATCAAAATTTTCGATGGTGGTCATGATATCGTAGTTGGTACAAGCACCCGGAACATCTTTGGTCTGCGCGACAACGCCCAGTGTATTCACACCGATCGCAAACTTCGAGACGATCATTGCGTTGTCCATGTTGTAACGTGAATCCGCCCGCAGCTCTGGAACGCCCTGCCCGTAATCGCCAACCTTTAGGTCCTGCGCTTTCCAAATGCCAAAGGCGAGTACGAGCACGGATACGCCAATGCTCCATAAGGCGTTTTTCTTGCCTGCAAAGCCTGCGGCTGTACGCCATAACTTATCTAACCGATCGCCCTGCGCATGCTCTTTTTCTAACGTTTGCGGCGAAACGGTAAGATAGGACAGCAAGATTGGTAACAACATCTTGTTGGTGACGATCATCCAAGCGACACCGATTGAAGCCGTAATACCGAGCTCACGCACGATATCAATCGGGATAATCAAAATCACAGCGAAGCCCAGCACGTTGGTCAGTAACGCAAGGGTGCCGGGTATAAACAGATTGGCGAACGAGTATTTGGCAGCGTCAAGACTACTCATACCGTCCCCGACCGCGCGTTCCCATGACTTGGTCATCTGCACAGCATGTGACACACCGATAGAAAAAATCAAGAATGGCACAAGAATCGACAACGGGTCGATACCGAAGCCGATGATGGGCAGGGTGCCAAGCAACCACAACACCGGCATCATGGCGACGACCAGCGAAACGGCTGTCAATTTCACGTCCTTCACGAACCAATACATCAACGCGGCGGTGATGAGAAAGGCAATACCGAAAAACGCCACCACGCCCTGCGCACCGCTGGCGATATCACCCACGGCTTTGGCGAACCCAATGATATGAACCGAGCGATTCGGCCCCTCATGTTTCGCGCGGATAGCATCCAGTTTGCGGGAGAGTTCGAAGTAGTTGAGTTTCTCGATCTTTCCACCCTCTTTTGGAATCGCCTCCAACAGTCCGGCGGAAATCAGGGCACCGCTGAAGTCGGTCGCAACGGTACGTCCTATTTCATTGGACTTTTGCACATTCGATCTGACGATCGCCAGATCCTCAGGCGTTCCCTGAAACGTGGCGGGGATGACGTTGCCGCCGGCAAAACCTTCTTCCACCACTTCGATGAATCGTGTGTTCGGCGTAAACAAGGAGCGCACACTGGCCTTATCGACCCCCTCGAGTAACAGCACCTCGTTGGTCGCGGCTTTCAGAGTATCCATGAACTCTTTGTTGTAGATATCGCCTTGCTTTTGCACAATGGCAATAGCAACACGATTGGCTCCGCCGAATACGGTTTCGTACTCCTTGTATACCTTCATGTAGGGGTGCGTCAGCGGCACCATCTTATTGAAGCCGGCGTCTACGCGTAATTGACTGGCCGAGACAAGAAACAGCGCCGTCATTATGCTAAATGTAATCAACAGCACTCGTCGGTTGTTGAATATCAGCGCGGAAAATTTGGCAATTAGGTTTTGTAGGTTCATTTGGCGGCGAGTCCGAAATAGACGTCAGGCGAGTCTGGGCTGGTGCTTATTGCGCTGTCAGGGCTTGGTGGTAATCGCGGGTGCGCTGCCGGTCGCACTAGCCGACGCACTAGCCGACGCACCAGCCGCCCCAGTGGCGAGCGGGACATCGCGTGCACCAGTCTCGCCAACCACCAGCAACGTCGCCCCCTTGCCTTGAACAGCCGCAGCCAGCGGCTTGATCGTCCCTGATTCGAGGGGTGCAAAGGTACGGCCGTTATCGCTGGACACCAGTAACGTTCCGGAAAGACCGGACAACACGATTGCCCCGTTAGTCAGCTTTGTCGCACTCATCATCGAGGCTTTGGTGTTGGTGGCCACCGCTGTCCATGCCTTCAGAGTCGAATCAGCCGCCCGAAAGACATTGCCGCGCAAGCCCAACGCCAGCACGCTACCGTCATTGGCAAGGATTGCACCAAAATAGGAGCCCTTGTAGGGCGACAAAACTCGTTCCCAGCTCTTGCCGTTATCGTTAGAAAGCAGCATCGTTCCTGCTTCACCAGCGATAAACAATTTGTCCTGACCAAGCCTGATGATGGCGTTTAGATGTTTGTCGTCGTCGACCAACGTATCGGCCTCATCTTCTACTTCCATACGAGCATTACGACCGCCGCGATCTGCTTTCGACGGCGTTGGTTTGGCAATGGCGGGAATCGCCTTTCGTGAAGTCCAAGTCTTACCGGCGTCCAGGGTTTCAAGAAAGGCACCATAGGCCCCAACAGCGAAACCATGAGTCGCATCGACAAACAAAACGTCCATCAGGGGCCGCCGATCATTGGCCGACGCGTAGACTTGTGTCCACTCTTTACCCTGATCCGTTGATTTCAGAATGACCGAATCGTGGCCGACCGCCCAGACCGTATTGGCGTCGGAAAAATACACGCTGTTGAGTAACGCAAGTCCTGGCGGGGTCTTGGCGCGCTGCCAAGATTCACCGTCGTTGTCCGAATAAACGATGTACCCGCGATCACCGACGGCGATGATGCGCTTACCTTCGCGCGCGACGTCGGTCAACAAAAGACGTGACATCGTCTGTTTGGTCAGCGGGCCAACAGCGGGCATCACTGACTGATTGATCTGCGCGAAAGTCACACCCGCCGACAGCGCGAAACTTGCCAGGAGGGTGGGGAAAAAATTGCCAACACGAGGTTTCATTATCGGATCACCTTAACTAAGGCACGAATGGAATCGGTGCAAAGCGAGGACAACAGAAATGCATCATGCTCTGAAACGAATCGGGGACAACACCTGCTTGTCCCCGATTCGCGCAATACTATGCCACTAAGTGCCGCCCTAGCGCGTGCCGGCTCCACGCAGCGCCTGCGGTGTGTAGTCTGCCGCAGTGCGCTTGATCGGCTGGTAGATTTTGCTCTCCTCGGAGCGCAGCCCCATCGCAATGTAACGACGTGATTGGAGGTCGTGGTGAACTTCGATGGTGCCAAACCACATCGGCACGTCGTACCAGTTTTCGCTGTGGAGTTCGGCGAAGCGCCAAAGCTGTCCGCGGCCATCGTATTTGTCTACCATGACGACGTTCCAGCTATCCTCATCGATATAGAAGGTGCGGCGCGAATAGATGTGCGATGTACCGGCCTTCAACTTGGCGTCAACCACCCACACGCGATGCAAACCATAACGCGTCAGGTCTTGGTTGATGTGACCGGCCTTCAACAAATCAGCGTACTTCACCTTCGGATCGGTCAGTCGATAAGAGTTGTACGGGATGTACATTTCTTTCTTGCCGACCAACGTCCAGTCGTAACGGTCGGTTGCGCCGTTGAACATACCGAAGTCATCGTTGGTGCGCAGGCCGTCTGCAGCCGTACCAGGATTGTCGTAAGCGACGTTTGGCGCCAAACGCACACGACGCTGGCCTGGATTGTAAGTCCAAGCAGAACGTGCCTCTTTAGTTTGGTCAACTGTGTCCTTTACCAGCAAGATCTGTCCTGCCAGTCGTGCAGGTGCAGTAACTTCTTGCAGGTAGTTGAGGATCAGGTTTGGCTCACGCTGTGCGACCGACTTGGACAGGTTGCCGTAGGCGAGGTCGTATTCATACTCAAACTTTACCAGCGCATAGTCACCCGATGCGGTTACCGCAGCTTGCGACCAGTTCATCGCAAAGGTGTCGCCCTTGTAGTGAAGTATGTGGTTCCAAATTACCTCAACCCCAGTCTTTGGGATCGGAAACGGTGTACCCCCTGTGCAACCAGTCACGCCATTGCCGCCGGTCGCCAACTTGGCTTTTGCAGCACACTCTTTGGTTTCTTTGTAGGCACCCTCTGGATATGCAGCAGTACGGCGGGTTTGGTACACTGGCAATTTGTAGTTGGGGTACTGTTTCATCATCGCCATTTGTCCGGGCGAGAGATTGTCCTTGTACTTGTCCATGTTTGCCGCGCTGATGGTAAAGAGCGGCTTGTCATTTGGAAACGGGTCAGGGTAATAACCCGATGCCTTGAACGACACGCCAGCCGGCACCTTGGTCAAACCACCATCCCATGCCGGAATCGTACCTGCTGCGTTACCAGCCTTCTCGGCACCCATCGGGGTGAGTGTGGTGCCAAGCTTGGCCACATCAGTTGCGGTGAGTTGTGCGTGAGCGGCGTTTGACAGCGCCAACACGGACAAGCTCGCTGACAGTGCTACCGCAAGTTGTTTCGCTTTCATCATCATCCTCCAGAATTATCGGTTTAGAACTTGCATTGCTCCAACACGTCGACGCGGGCTATAGAGCGACTACCGGCTCCGCCGCTGCGAAGCCGGTAGTTTCAAACAGCTAGAACGAGTAGGACACGACCAGTGAGACGAAGTCACGGTCCTTGATCGGGTTCGCTGACGAGCAGAAACTGGCACCCTGCACCGCAACTTGTGGGGCCAAAGCCGTCTGGCGTGGATCCACAACATCGGTACCGCAGTAGGTCTTGCCACCGAAGAAATTGTTGTAGGAGAGGTCAACCGAGAACTTGCGCTGGTAATCCCAGTTAAAGCCAACCGAAACGGACTTCACACCTTCATTGAAGGTCTGCGACGTACCTTTCACGTCGTGGTTGAACGCGAGGCGCGGCGCGATGTTGCCTCCCCACAAGGCGTTGGCGTATTCAGCACGCGCAACCAAACGATAACCGTAGGATGTTTCGGTTACAAAGCCGTCGGTCTGAACGCTCGAGAGCGTCGAACCCGATTGGGTCGCGAGCGAGCCCTGCAATGTTGCAGGCAGAAACACGGCCGGGCCGTTGTACTTGAGGTTTTGGTTCAGGCCGTGGTACTTGGTGTAGCCGAATTCACCGACGAGCACGACTTGTTCCGCACCGAGAATCGACGGGATCGATTTCGTACCAGTCATCTGCAACTGGCTCATCTTCACGCGATCCCAGCCACGCTGGTACGTACCGTTTGGTACGAGGGCCGCTGCTGAGGCACCGAAAGGACGACCGGCTGCTGCATCAACCGTGCCCGGGATCGTCTGGAAACCCGTCGCCAGGTTAGGCGCACCGAGTGCGGCAAGCAGCAGCTCAGGCGTTGAATACTGCAAGGGCTGATTTGGCCGATACGAGTATTCACCTTGCAAGGCGATGCCCCATGGGCCTTGTGTGTTGAAGCTAAAGCCCATCAGGCGAATGTTCTCTGGGTACTCCGCGAAATACGTTGCCTTCACGGCCGGACGACCACCTGCGGTCGGGTCGGCTTGACCGTTAACCAACGCTTGTTGACAGAGGCCGGCCAGCGCAATGCCGCCGGGGCCCGCAACCGCACCACAAATGCCGGCAGCGAGTGGGCCGCCGGTAACAACAGAGGTCGCATAGCCCTTGATGCCGGAGAAGAACGGGATACGACTATGGTAGTTCATGTAGTAGACGCCGAACTCGGTGTTGTTAAACGCCGGTGCGAGATAACGCAGCGCCACGCCGTACTGGCCAGAATCTTTCGCTGGCGTGTCAGCCCCACGCGGTGCCCAGACGGCAGCGGCGGGATCAAACGTGCCGTAGAGAGGAACCGACGCGGTATACAGCGCGCCCGCCGTTGGCGGCACGATGTTGCCAGGCAGACGGCCAGTCGTGTCGTTGCGACGACCGAAGCCAACGAACACGCGATCAGCGTCGTCGGATGCGAAGTCGTTGTTGCTCCAGTACGAACCGCGTGGATCTATCTTGGTCTTCTCAAAGTTAAACTGCACAAATGCTTCGAGCGATGCGTTCTTGGTCAACTCAAACGAGCCCCACAGGCTCGACACCGGGAGGAATGCTTCCTTTAGTTCTGAGCCTGGTGTACGCAGCTTGACAAGGTCAACTGGGTTGATGATGTTGATACCGTTCGGGATGAAGGTTGACTCACCCCAAGAGACCACTTGATTACCTCCACGGAGGCGGACATTCTTGCCTGCGACATCGAAGCTCTTGGTAATGAACGCGTCGAGCATGCGTGCATCTTGGCCAATGCGACGTTTCGCGATCGGGCCAAGCTTGTCGTTGTTGCGATTCTCAAAGTCGGTAAAGTACGTGCCGCGCAGCAAGATGCCCCAGTCTTCCCACTTAGCGGAAAGCTCGTGCGTGCCCTTGACGACTTGCGCGAACGGGCGGTTCTTTTTGTAGTTACGCGTACCATCGTCTTCGTTCACCGAACGCGATGTTCCGCCGTTTGCCAAACCGATCAGGCTCTTGTCGGGGTCACTCATGCGAATCGATAGACCGTACGAGAACGTGGAATCGAAGCTGCCGGACAGACCATTGTCAAACTTGAACTGCTCCGCGCCGGCCACACCGGCCAATGCAAGACCAATGGCGAGGGCGGATAACTTCAGCGTGGGGGCAACAAAATGAACGCGTGTGCGTTGGGCTTGGGACATCTCTAAATCTCCTCGGCGGATTCATGAAAAAATTCTTCTGGTTGGGCGGATGTCTCAACCTTACTTCAACATCTAACACGCCCAACATATCAGCGAAGACTTTACCGGAAAAGTCTGCAACAGGTGTTGTTTTCCTGCACGAAAAGACAGCAGATTTCATGCGGCAGCGCACAAATTGACCGACTAGTCAGCAACAATGGCAGAACCGCCATTTATATTGCGATGCAGCAAGGATAGTTTATTGAACTACGGTGGGAAGCACTACCGTCAAAGTGCCTCGAATAAACCAGCAGCGCCCATACCAGTACCGATACACATGGTTACCACGCCCCACTTTTGTTTGGTACGCCGCATCCCGTGCACCAATGTTGCGGTACGCAAGGCACCAGTCGCGCCGAGCGGATGCCCTAGGGCGATTGCACCGCCCTGCGGATTAACCTTGTCGGGATTGAGGCCCAAGTCCTTCATCACTGCCAGTGCTTGCGCTGCGAAAGCCTCGTTCAACTCGATCCATCCTAGGTCGTCCTGATGAACGCCCGCTTGCGTGAGCACCTTCGGAATCGCCTTGATGGGCCCGATACCCATAATCTCCGGTGGTACGCCAGCCACCGCAAACGAATGAAATCTTGCCAGCGGTGTGATGTTGTACCTTTTCAGCGCGCGCTCTGACATCAAGATCACCGCGCCTGCTCCGTCGGACATTTGCGAAGAATTCCCCGCCGTTACACTGCCACGCGCCGCAAACACCGTGCGCAATTTTGCGAGTGATTCGATCGTCGAGTCAGGTCTTGGACCTTCATCATTTTCCGCTGTTTTCTTTTTGTGTTTGATCGCACCCGTGGCGAGATCAGGTGATGCGGTATCAATTTCGTATGGGGCGATTTCTTCGCGGAACAGTCCATCCGCAATAGCCTTGGATGCCTTCTGGTGTGAGGCGACCGCAAAGGCGTCCTGCTCCTCGCGCGTGACTTTCCACTGGTTTGCGACATTCTCTGCCGTGATCCCCATCCCATAGGCAATGCCGATGTGATCGTTGTTCGCAAATACGTTCTGATTCAATGCGATCTTATTGCCCATCATCGGCACCATCGACATGCTTTCGGTACCGGCAGCAATCACCACATCGTCGTCGCCGGTGCGGATACGATCGGCCGCCATACTCACCGCCTGCACCCCCGACGCGCAAAAACGGTTGATGGTGACCGCCGGCACGCTGTCTGGCAAACCGGCCAGCAACACGCCGATACGCGCGACGTTCATGCCTTGTTCGCCTTCCGGCATTGCGCAGCCCACCACCACATCACCGATATCGTGCGGATCGAGACCCGGCACTTTGGCGATGACGTGCTTCAACACATGCGCCAGCATGTCGTCAGGGCGGACATTTTTGAACATGCCGCGGGGTGCTTTACCGACTGGCGTACGAACGGCGGCAACAATGTAAGCGTCTTGAATTTGTTTGGTCATTTCATTTCTCCAGTTTGTTTCAGTGGCACCGTAACGCCAATTTATCTAGTGAGCATACCCGTGCAAGTCGCCGAGCAGCGCAGCAGACGCAGGGGCTTTCCGCGAGCAATTTTTGAGGGCGAGCCAAACCAAAACCTCTTGCGAGGCACGACGTACCAGCCCGAGTTTTGCGAGTGGCCCGCGGCGGCGAGCAGCGCAGGGAACCCGAAGGGCGACGAACCCCGGGGTGCCTTTCTTTGCTTACTTTCTTTGGCGGAGCAAAGAAAGTGAGTAGCCGCCGCGTGTTTGCGAAACCCGCCCCCGGCAAGGTTTGTCGCTGACAAGCCCATCTCGTCCGACAGACAGACTTGGGTCCCGGCCTTCGCCGGGATGACAGTTTTAAGGTGGTCGTTCGTGATTGAAAATTCCCGCATATTCAATTCCGCAGCGGCTTGCCGTTTTTGAGCATGTACGCAATCCGCTCTTGGGTCTTCGGCATCTTTGCCAGCGCCACAAAGTGTTTACGCTCAAGGTCGAGCATCCACTTTTCATCAACCAACGAGCCGGGCTCAATCATGCCGCCGCACAGTACTTCGGCGATGCGTGATGAAACTTCGTAATCGTGCTCCGAGATGAACCCGCCCTGTTTCATGTTGATGAGCATCATCTTGAGCGTGGCCACACCAGTGTAGCCGGCGACTGCGAAGGGTGCTGCGGGCAGCGCAGGACGCCAGCCGCCTTCGGCCATCGCCCGTGCTTCGGTCAGCGCGACGAACAGCAGCTCGTCTTTGTTGAAGACAATGTGATCGTGTTCGCGCAGATAGCCCATTTCTTTGGCGTGCTCACCACTCTTCGACACTTCTCCCATGGCAATGCGCGTGAAGGCCTTTTGCAGCATCGGCATCACGTCGCCACCTTGCGCTGCATGCGCCGCGCGCATTGCGAGCTCTTTGCAACCCGCACCGGCGGGCAGCAGGCCGACACCCGCCTCCACCAAGCCGATGTAGCTTTCGATGGACGCCACAACTTTGTTTGAGTGCATGACGAATTCGCAGCCACCGCCGAGCGCCATTCCGTCAACCGCTGAAACAACCGGCACCATCGAATGCTTGATGCGCATCGACGTCGCTTGGAATTTCGCGACCATGCTCTCGAACTCATCGTACTTTTGCGCTTGCAAGGCTTCGAGCGCCTTCACCAGATTGGCACCAACCGCGTACGGCGCTTCGTGCCAGATGACCGCAGCCTTGAAATCCTTCTCGGCAAGGTCAAGCGCCTGCAACACGCCCTCGAGCACCTCTTCACCTAGCGAGTGCATTTTGGATTTGAAGGAAAGGATGGCGACGTCTTCGAAGCCTTTGCTGGTCCAGACGCGGACACCTTCGGTATCGAGGATCGTAGTGCCTTTGTCGCTCTTTTCTCCCAGCAGGAGCTCCGGGAAAATCTGGCGCTGATACACCGGCAATGAAGATCGCGCCACAACGGATTTGGTCGATGCAGAGTACGAACCTTCTCGCGCGTGCACACCAGCGCGACCAGCTTCGGTTACCCAAGCGGGCAATGGCACATTTGCCATCGATTTGCCAGCCGCGATATCTTCAGTAATCCAGGTGGCGATTTGTTGCCAACCTGCTGCCTGCCAGGTTTCGAACGGCCCCATTTTGTAGCCGAATCCCCAACGAATGGCAAGATCGATGTCGCGCGCGGAGTGGGCGATGTCAGCCAGTTGCACGGCGCAGTAGTGCCACAGATCGCGGAAGATCGACCACAAGAACTGCGCTTGCGGATTCGCTGATGCCCGTAGTGCTGCAATTTGCTCGGCGGGGTTTTTGATTTTCAGCATCACGGCAACTTCGTCGTCGATCCTGCCGGTCGATGGTCGATAGTCTTGCGCTGCGAGATCCAGCACCAAGATATCTTTGCCCTTCTTGGTGTAAATGCCGGCCTTGGTCTTTTGCCCGAGCGCGCCTTTGGCGATCAATGCTTGCAACCACGCCGGGCTTTGGTAGAACTTATGCCACGGATCGTTCGGCAACGTATCGGCCAGCGTCTTGATGGTGAGCGACATGGTATCCAGACCAACCACATCAGAGGTGCGATAGGTTGCAGACTTGGCACGACCAATCAGCGGACCAGTCAGCGCATCAACGACATCAAAGGGCAAACCAAACTGGGCAGTGTGGTGCATCGTAGCAGCAATTGAAAAGACGCCGATGCGGTTGGCGACGAAATTGGGCGTGTCTTTTGCACGCACCACGCCTTTGCCTACGGTGGTGGTCAAAAACGTTTCGAGCTGATCAAGGATTGCGGGCTGCGTCTGTGCGGTTGGGATCAGTTCCACCAACTTCATGTAACGCGGCGGATTAAAAAAGTGGATGCCGCAAAAGCGGTGCCGTAGCGCCTCGGGAAATACTTTTGACAATTCGGTGATCGAAAGCCCCGATGTGTTGGAGGCGAATATCGTCTTCTCAGAGATGAATGGAGCGACCTTTTCGTAGAGCACCTTTTTCCAATCCATGCGCTCTGAAATCGCCTCGATGATGAGGTCGCAGCCGCGCAGCAATTCGAGATGCTCGTCGTAGTTCGCCTGCACAATTTGACCAGCCTTGCTTTTCACGGCGAACGGATCGGGCGAGAGCTTCAGCATGCCGTCGATCGCTTTCGTCACCACGCCGTTTTTCGGCCCGTCTTTGGCAGGCAAATCAAACAGGACGGTTTGCACGTTGGCGTTGGTGAAATGTGCCGCGATTTGCGCACCCATCACCCCTGCGCCGAGGACAGCAACTTTACGAATGTGGAAATTACTCAATTCAGACTCCTACAAGTCAAAGGTAAAAACTCGTCAAAAGACAAAACTCCTGATAGGACGGGCGTTTTCAACTATTTTTGCTTGTTGACACCCGTCAATAAAGGACCTTCTAGATCGCTGGCAGCACCCGAGGATTGCCTTCATCGTCGATAGCAACGTAGGTCAGTTGCGCTTCGGTAACTTTCACTACTTCGCTGCCGATGCGATGTCGCTGCGCATACACCTCGACATCAATGGTGATCGAGGTGCGCCCAGACTTGACGATTGCGGTATAAAAGCTCACCAGATCCCCGACGAACACGGGTTGTTTAAAGACAAAGGAATTCACTGCGACCGTCGCCACTTTCCCCAAGGCGCGTTCGGCGGCGGGCACACTGCCTGCCAAATCAACTTGTGCCATGACCCACCCGCCGAAGATTGTTCCATTAGCGTTGGTATCAGCCGGCATCGGGATAATGCGGATGGTTGGCTGTCTATCCGCCGGAAGGGTGACCATGCTGGAGATTGGCATTTATACAAACAACCTTTTGTGTTTATTTGGACTGTACCGCGAACCACCGCCTTAGACAGTGTGCCCTTTGTACATTGATTCAATCACCGACGCATACTTGTTGACGATCTCATTACGCCTTAGTTTCAACGTTGGCGTGATAAGTCCGTTATCAATTGTCCACTTTTCCTTAACCACACTTACCTTACGCACCTGCGCATAGCCGGGAAAATCCTTGATTCGTTTTGCAATACGTTGAACAAGCAGCTTTTCTGCCCTGTCGTTACCATTGTCCGTGAGATCCAGTTTTGCCTCTGCCGCAACACGCGCCCATTCGTCGTCGTTGAGTACCGCAAGTACAGACAAGTAGGGCTTGCCTTCGCCAAACACAAGCACCTGTTCAAACACGGCATCGAGCTGAATGGCCAGTTCCATATCCACCGGCGGTACTTTCTCGCCGTTACCCATGACGATGATGTCTTTCAAGCGTCCGGTAATGGTCACATATCCGTGTTCATCAATGGCGACCTGGTCACCAGTGCTGAGCCATCCATCGTCGGATAACACCGCACGCGTTGCCTCGGCATTCTTCCAATAGCCCAGCATGATGTTCGGGCCCCACGCCATCAACTCACCATTTTCGCCGATGCGCAGCTCCACTCCTGGAACTGCCGGGCCGATGCTGTGTGGATTGTTTTTCTCCAGCAGATTTACCGTTAACAGCGGGGATGCTTCCGACAGTCCGTAGCCCTGACAAATCGGCAGCCCAAGTCCAATAAACACCTTTGCAACCGAAGGCGATAAGGCGGCACCTCCGGAGATGGCGAATTTCAACTTCCCACCAAGTCGATCAAGCAATTTCCTCGCGACCAATTTTTCCAGAATCGGCCACAGCAGATACACCGGTTTCCATACGCCACGTCCGTGTTCATACTCAAACTTATTCCAGCCTGTCTCCACGGCGAACTCAAACAGACGTCGGCGAATTGGTGACGACTTTTTGAGCTGCTCCTGGATGGCCGAGTAAAAGCGCTCGTAGATACGGGGCACCGAAAAAATCACTGTCGGCTGGACGATGCGAAAATCTTCTGCAAGCTGCGGGATCGAACGAGAGAAGACGATCAACGCACCTGAAACGACATTCAAGTAGTAGTCGCAGGTACGCTCAAACATGTGTGAGAGGGGCAAAAAGGACAGGAACACATCTTCGGCGTAAACATCATACACAGCCAAGCCTGACCGGACATTTGCCAAGATGTTGCGATGCGACAGCATCACCCCTTTTGGTCGCCCCGTGGTGCCACTAGTGTATACGATGGTAGCCAGCATGTTGGCCTCAGTCGCGGGACGATCGAAACTGCCCGGTGCAGACGGCAACCAATTCGCGAGTGTGATGAGCCTTGGCTCATCCACATCCACCACGGGCTTGATACAAATGATTCGCGCAAGACCACCGAGTTGGTGGCGAACGGTCTTGAGTCGCTTCCAGTGCTCTTCACCGTCGATGACAATCACTTTGACTTCGGCGTCATTCAGGATGTAGGCAACGTTGTCGGGCCGGTCATCAACAAACAACGGCACCGGCACCATGCCGTTGGCATACGCCGCCTGATCAAACAGCACCCAGTTGACGCTGTTTTTCATCATGATCGCGATACGATCACCAGCGCTAAGGCCGTCGCGGCGAAGCCCTTCGCGTGCCAGAGCCACCGACTCACCCATTTCCCGCCACGTTACGCTGCGCCACGCTTTGGTCGCGCTCTCATACTCGCGATACGCTGGGGCATTGGGCGAGGTTCGACAACGCAACGCAAACACGTCGGCGATGGTCGCGTCGTCCTCAAACGTCAGGTAGCGGGTGCCGCGGCGATTCTGCAATACAGGCTGTTGGGATAAGGTGGATGCCAACCGAACTCCTCGCGCGACTATTCGTTTTTTCGTCATTGGAAACGCGGTGTAGGTCAGCCCCGCTTTCTGCTGAGTATGCGCGATTATACGTGGCGGCATACACGACAGCCGAAACCATCACCCGCTTGTCTTTGACTTTTTTGGGCTCACCCACATGATGACTTCGGCATGGCATACTGAAATGCCGTGCATATCCTTGATGTCAATATGAACCACCGACTCACGCGATTCACCGTCTGCAGTATCGGGCGCAGTACAGTAGGCCACAACAGCCGTCTCGGCTTTCTTCAAGTACTTCACGTTCATGCCTTTCGGCAACCAACGCATGTTTTCAGACAGGCTTGCCTCCATCATGGTTCCTGCGCCGATCTCGGCGAGATTACACAGGGCAATCGCGTGTACGGTCTGAAGGTGGTTGTGAACCGCACGGCGATTCGGCATTGAAACACTGGAGAACCCCGGACGAAGTTCCTCGAAGCGCGGCTTGATCGTCGCAAAGTACGGTGCCTTCCAGCAGATAATGCGCGAGAAAAGCCACTTGCCAAGCGGCTTGGTGGCAAGCGCATCCCACAACGACAATACGCGATTCATCCGGCCTTGCCACCAAGTGCGTGCGTTTCCAGCCACGCCACAGTTTGCTGCCAGAGCGGATGTGCACCGCCCAGTTTGAAGAAACCAAAGTGACCTATGCGCTGACTGCCCACTTCATGCGGGTGAACGTGTCGACGCTCGATCTGCGCGTTTGTATAAAAGCCATGCAAATGTTCGACCGCCGCCTTGGGAATGTAGTCGTCGTCAGCAAAGCTAAGTGACAGCATCGGCAGCCTCACTTGATCAAATGCGGAGCGTTCACGGACCGCCGGATCACCCATCAGGTAGCGCGGATCACGGCACCAACGCGCCCATGTCAAGGCAATTTCTCGCGGCAGGTTTCCAACCTTGTTGAGTCGTCTACCCGGAAAGTAGCCGCACAAGCACGTCATTAACGGCATGGCAAAGTACCAAAGGTATAGCAACTGTAGGCGCATTTTCGGGTTATGCCCCCAGTAGCCGGTTCCGCTGGCAACGGTCAACACGGCATCGATATGCCGCCGGTTACGCAGTGTTCCCAACAATTGGCCACCGAGACTGTGGCCGCACAGAATCAGCGGTAAACCGGACGCGCGTTGTGCGGCAGACTCAAGCAGGTTTTCGATGTCGATTTGCCAATCTATAAAGGTGACTTTCTCGCCGCGCAAACTCACAGGCGCGTTGAAACCCATCGCCCGGTAATCCATCGTTCCGACCAAGAACTGATGGTCGGCTAGATGATTGGCAAACTCCGCGTAGTAGTCCTGCCGAACACCCATCGCCGGCGCGAACACAACCACCGCCCGCGCCGTCCCGACTTTAGGTTCAAACCACGTCTGCATATGCTAGATTTCCGCCCAGCCGACATCGAGCGCAAACCGCGCACCGTGTTTGTCTTGTAGTGCCTTCATCTCCGTGAGCAATACATCTTTACCTGCGGCGCGAAGATAGTTGATCGGCCCACCGCGAGGCGGCGCAAAGCCTGTGCCAAAACTCACACCAGCGTCACAAAGATCTGCATCCTGCACGATACCTTCACGCACACACGCCACCGCTTCGTTCACCGCCGGTAACGTCATACGCATCCATATTGGTGCCAAATCTACCGTACCCGAACCGTTCGACTTTTGTGGACGGCCGTTCACCCACTTGTAAAAACCTTCGCCGGTTTTTTTTCCGAGCTTTTTGGCCGCAACCAGTTCCTGAATCTTCTTTGGCTGTGGATTACCGGGTTTGTGCAATTCGGTTCCGACCGCGAGACCAACATCGAGTCCCACCGTGTCGGCTAATTCAATCGGCCCCATCGGCATACCGAATTGCTTTGCCGCCGCGTCGATGGTCTCCGCCGGAATACCCTCCTCCAACATCACCTGTGCTTCGGTCATATACGGCGTCAAGATACGATTGACCAAAAAGCCCGGCGCGGATTTAACTGGTAGAGGCAGCTTGTCGATCTTCTTCACAAAAATTTGCGCCGACTGCATCACCTCATCGGAGGTTTGTGGTCCCTGCACGATTTCGACCAGCATCATCATCGCAACGGGATTAAAGAAGTGGATGCCAACCAGCCGCTCAGGTCTCGCAAGGCTGGTTGATAGTTCTTGCAGTGGAATCGAGGAGGTATTGCTCGCCAAGATAGCACCTGGCTTCAGGCGCGGCTCGATTGACGCATATAACTTCTTCTTGATTTCTGCGTTTTCTACGATCGCCTCAATCACCAAATCGCAGTGCGTAACACCATCACCCTTGACGTCGGGAATCAAGCGATCCAGCGCGGCTTGCACCAGATGTGCTTCCCTGAGTTTTTTCCGGTACAGAGCCGCTGCACGCTTGATCGCCGGTGCGATGCGCTCG
>JBEILF010000023.1:0-24394 GCA_040379385.1 Burkholderiales bacterium
GCGGGTGCAAATCGCGGCATACCCGCGACTCTGAGCTGCTGCTTTTGCACTTCCTCGGCAAACGACTGCTGCACCACCTCAGACATCACTTCCTGGCGAACCTGGAACCCGTACTGATTAGCCACGATGTTGAAAGGGACCTTACCGGGCCGGAAACCTGACATTTTCGCCGTCCGCGCGATTTTCTTAAGGCGGGAATTGATTTCCGACTCAATCGAAGTCGCTGGCAAAGACAACATTAAGTTGCGCTCAAGGCTGCTAGCGGTAGAAGTTTGGGCTTGCATGGTATTTCCTGACATCAAGCGCCAATACGCCAAGCCGTCGGGCTGAGCCGACGACAAGGAGAATCGCGCACTTTGGTTAAAAAGAGATGGTGCGAGTGGAGGGACTCGAACCCACACACCTTGCGGCGCTGGAACCTAAATCCAGTGCGTCTACCAATTCCGCCACACTCGCACAGGTAGCCGAAAATTATAGCCGATTCGTACCAAAGACCCCAACTCGAACGCCGCCGCGACCGAAACCGACGCCAGCCACCTATAATCCGCCAGCCACTTTCACCAGACCGAATGTTGTGCCCGTCGAACACTACGAAAATTTCCCGGTAGCCTCCATCCTGTTGCCGCCCAAGCTGCGCCGCCCCATCGAGGCCATCTACGCGTTTGCGCGATCTGCCGATGATTTCGCTGACGAAGGCGATTTGGCCGCCATCGACCGGCTCGGTAAGCTCGAAGCCTATGCACGGGAGCTAGATGCGTTGGAAGCCGGTGCCCGCTCGGAGAGTCCGCTCTTTGCAGAACTTGCCAGCATGGTCAACCAGTACCAGCTACCCGTTCAACTTCTACGTGATCTGTTGGACGCGTTCAAACAAGACGTCGTGCAAGATAGGTACGCCGACTTTGCCGAACTCCTCGACTATTGCAGGCGCTCGGCCAACCCCATTGGGCGTCTGCTATTGCAACTGTTGTCGGTGCATGATCCCAGCAAGTTGCGGTTGAGTGACGACATCTGCACTGCCCTGCAACTCATTAACCACTGGCAGGATGTGGCCATCGATTGGCGTAAGAATACCCACGGTCGCGTGTATCTGCCGCAAGACGAAATGCGGCGCTTTGGTGTGTCGGACGCGGATATCGGGCGCGGGATACCGACGCCGGAATGGCGTGCGCTGATGGCATTTCAGGTCGGTCGCGCCCGTACGATGATGAACAACGGCGCGCCATTGGCGAAAATGCTGTCTGGGCGCTTTAGTATCGAACTCCGGCTGATTGTTGCTGGTGGTTTGACGATTCTCGATAAAATTGACGCCGTAGATGGCGATGTCTTCAACCATCGTCCCACCGTATCCAGACTCGATTGGCTCGGCATGCTCTGCCGAGTTGTTGCCGACGCACTGTTAAAGCGCCCATGACGCCCGACGAATATTGCTCACAGAAAGCTGCGGCAAGTGGTTCGAGTTTTTACTACAGTTTCCGTTTTTTGCCCACAGATCGTCGACGCGCCATCACCGCACTCTACGCGTTCTGCCGCGAGGTCGACGATATCGCAGACGATGTCTCAGACGTCAACGTTGCCCGCGCCAAACTGGGCTGGTGGCGTACCGAGGTCGCCAGCCTGTTTGCCGGGCACCCCAGTCATCCCGTCACCAAAGCGCTGGTGCCGGCAACACGTGAATTTGGTGTTGATTCGCATCGGCTGGGCGAAATCATTGACGGTATGGAGATGGATTTATCGAAGAAACGTTATCGTGACTGGCCAGAACTGCGCCTTTACTGCCATCGCGTTGCGGGTGTTGTCGGACAGTTATCCGCCGGCATCTTCGGTTATTCCAATCCGCAAACGCTCGAATATGCAGAGCACCTTGGCCTTGCGTTTCAGATGACAAACATCATCCGTGATGTTGGCGAGGACGCGCGACGCGACCGTATCTACCTTCCACAAGACGAACTGGCAAAATTCGAAGTACCGGTCGAACACTTGCTGGCGGCAAAACATTCTGCGGCTTTCGAAGCGCTGATGTCGTTCCAAACTGATCGTGCGCAGTCGCTATACAACATCGCATTCGCCAGTCTGCCCGTTGAGGATCGCAAAGCACAGCGGGCCGGTCTGATCATGTCTGCCATTTACCGTACCTTGCTAGACGAGATCGCCGCAGACGGTTTCAAGGTTCTCAACCAACGCACATCGCTCACACCGATTCGAAAACTTTGGTTGGCATGGAAGACTTGGGTTGCAGGATGAACCAGGCCAAGGCAGCATGCGCTGGTGCCAATATCGCAGTCATCGGCGGCGGGTATTCGGGTATGGCAGCCGCTGTCCGAGTCGTCGAACTTGGCGCTAATGTGACGGTATTTGAAGCCGCCCCCGTACTTGGCGGCCGCGCGAGGCGTATCGAGTATCGGGGGCATACGCTCGATAATGGACAGCACATCCTCTCCGGCGCATATCGGGAACTACTAAGACTGTTTAATGTTGTCGATGTACCGTCGCGCGCCTACGAACGCGTCCCGCTGGCACTGGCCATGTCCCCGCAGTTTTCATTACGCGCACCGCTACTGCCCGCACCATTGCATATGGCAATGGCGCTGTTAACAGCGAAAGGATTGAGTTGGTCGGACCGAATCCTAGCAGTACGATTCATGGCGAAAATGAACAAGGCAGACTTTCAATGTGCCGGCAATCTAACGGTTGCTCGCCTTCTGCAAGATCACCACCAATCTGCGACCTTGACAAAATTCCTCTGGCAGCCGCTGACCATTTCTGCCCTCAATACGCCACTTGCAACAGCCTCGGCACAAGTTTTTCTCAATGTACTTCGCGACGCGCTTGCTGGCGAACGAGAAGCGAGTGATCTGTTGTTACCCAAAGTCGATTTAACCGCCCTTTTCCCCGAACCCGCCGCACGGTGGCTAGCCGCACGCGGCTGCAACACACACACCGGCAGCAGGGTCGCCAACCTGAAAGTTAACGAGCGCGAAATCGCTTTTACTGCCAGACATCAGCAGTGGACCTTTGACGCGGTAATTGTCGCCGTGGGTCCGCACCAACGCAGTGCTATTCTCCGAGGCGCGGACGAACCCTCGGCCTCGACGGTAATGCAATATGAACCCATTGTCACGATCTACCTGTGTTTTACCACTGCTCTAGACTTGCCGATGCCGATGTTCGGCCAAGCTACAGGAGTAGTGCAGTGGTTCTTTGACCGTCGCGCACTTTCGCCTCTACGCAATGACAAAACACTCCTCGTTGCGGGGGTGATCTCCGCGTCTGGCGCGCACGATAAGATGTCCCATGAGGAGCTAGCCGCCGTCGCAGTAGCCGAGCTTCGAAATCACCTGCCAGATCTTCCAAACCCAGACTGGCACAAGGTTGTAACAGAAAAATTTGCAACCTTTGCTTGCACACCGGACACCGTGCGACTCCCGACCCACACCCACCTGCCCAATCTATTTCTTGCCGGCGACGACATTCAAAATCCAGGACGCGCCTACCCCGCTACGCTTGAGGGCGCGGTGCGCAATGGTGTCAGCGCCGCCGAACAAGCGGTCGCTTCCATCTCAAAGCGCCATCGATCACCACTCAGACTTGCATAAATACGATTCACAATCCCCCATAACAATGACCACACCCACCTCTGTGCCCATGCCGATTCCAAACGACCTAGTTGCTGCCGAAAGCTGCCTCAATGGGCGAGTGATTCTCGTCACCGGCGCAACTGGGTCGCTTGGGCGTGCCGCCGCCTTGGCCTTCGCAGCCGCTGGGGCAACCGTCATCCTGCACGGCAGAAATCAACAGAAACTCGATGCGATCTACGATGAAATCGAAACTAACGGCGGGGCAACGCCTGCCATACTTAAGCTCGATTACTTGAAGGCCAACGAAGTCGATTTCAAAGGGATCGCGGACACCATTCACGCGACGTTTCAGCGACTTGACGGCATTTTCCATGGCGCAGGCCACATCGCCCCACTTACGCCACTCGCCTTACAGGACTTTGCCAGCTGGCAAGCCCATACAACCATCAACCTGACAGCGCCTATTGCAATCACGCGGGCATGCATGCCAATGCTCAAGCGCGCCACCGCTGCAGTTGTCGTGTTTCTATCTGAGACACACACAATTGTGCCAAAAGCGTACTGGGGTGCCTTCGTGGTGTCCAAAGGTGCGCTACAGCAGGTGGCGCAGATCTGGAATGACGAATTAGAGCGGGAGAATTCACCGCGCATGAAGGTGCTGATTCCTGGGCCTGTCGTTAGCCAGTGTCGGTTCATCACCCACCCCGGCGAGCTTGCCTCCTCGCTACCGACGACAGCGGCGCTAGAACAATCGTTCCTGCTGCTGATGAGTGCAGACGCTAGGCTACCGAGCGCGACCGTTTACGGCGAAATGTGACATTTTGCCCAGTTGACGTACGTTACCTTTAGTGCGGTCACACGACAGCTTGCGCTATCCGGCTCGCAGGGTCCATTCCGAGGTACTTGCATGCTTTCTGCCGAGAATTCGGTAAACTCATCGACGACCAGACGTCGATAGCGCGTCTTGTTTAGTGCGCCAATTCTATCTCTGCATAAGATTGAACCGACCCAATGGCACGAAATGAGTTGCACTTGTCACCCAGATGGCCGACACTTCCCCAGCGCAAAAATCGCCCGGCGGACACGGGCACCGTTGGTATTGCGCGACTCAAACAGATGGAACTCGCCGCGCACACCTATGCAACAAAACAAGTGCGTGAATCCGCTGGATCGAATGCCATTGACCTTTCCGCGCTCGGCGGCGCGACTGTCGCCAGTCCCGGCAGCATTGGCCAAGCACCGCTGTCTGTCTATCTGCGTGTCCGTATTTTGTTGGCGTTGGTGGCAATCGGCTGGTGCGTCATGCTGGTGGTTCCTTAACGATCTGGGGAGACCAACTTGTACAAGCCAAAACGTGTCGCAACGCTATTGAGCTATGCCGGTACGATTCCATTTGTGGTGTGTGCCGCAATCCTGTTGTTCGGAACTGCGCTGGGTCTCGGCAGCTTGCGCCAATTCGCCGCTCAGGCGATCACGTCCTACGCTGCGGTGATCGTGTCTTTCCTTGGCGGCATCCAGTGGGGTGTCGCCCTCGTAACGCACGAGCAGCAACCGCAAACAGCCAAGTCGCTATTCTTGTTGTCCGTGGTACCAAGTTTGCTGGCCTGGGCGACATTGTTGCTGCCGAACGGAAGTTCGCGCGTGATCGTCGCTATTTTTCTCATCGGCTTTGTCTGGGTCATCGATGCCTTACTTCATCTGCAGCAGGTACTGCCAACCTGGTTTTTCCATCTGAGGTCGATTGTCTCCGCCGTAGCCATGACGTCGCTAATCGCTACCCTGCTGGTTGGCTAGTCTCTTGGCAACCAACCCGGCGGGCGTGGGCGAGCGCGAGGATGTCATTGATGCCCTGCGTGGTGCCGCGCTACTGGGTATCTTGCTGGTCAATATTCAATCATTCGCTTGGGGCGTCAGCGCGCCCAGCATGGGGATACTTTGGGACGACGCAAGTGTGCTTGACAGTCTCACCGTCTATCTCACCTCGCTTTTCCTAGAGTACAAGATCTACCCGATTTTTTGTTTCTGTTTCGGCTATGGTTTTGCCATCATGGCGCGTCGTTGGCGGCTGGTATCACCAGTCAACAATGCCATCGTTGTACAACGATTCAAGCGCCGCTTGAACTTCATGCTCGTGTTGGGTCTGGTGCATGGTAGCCTGATTTGGTTTGGCGATATTCTTGCCCGCTACGCGCTCGCCGGGCACTTTTTGCTGACCTATATCGGCAAGGGCCCGCGGATATTGCTGCGCGGCATCAAACGATGGGGATCAATTACCGTCATCTTCACGGTTACCGGCGGCCTACTGTCGGCATTGTCGTCACCACCAGCCAGTTTGACCGATGGCGAAGTTGACGAAATCATGAAAGTGTTTGATGTCTACGCACGTGGCGACTACCTCAGCACCATGTTGCCACGCCTCTACGACTACATGTGGGTTCTGGCGAGCTGGTTGTTGCTTTTCCCGCAGGCCGTACTCATTTTCCTGAGCGGTGCGTTTGTGGCGCAGATGGGGTGGCTGCGCGCACCTGCGAATCATGTCAAGAAGTGGCGGATTGTGCTTCTCGGCTCTCTCATGGTGGGACTGCCTCTATCGATCATATTCGCCAACCATGCGCTCGATTGGGCAGCAGACCCGGCGCTCATTCCCAGCACCGCGACGTCCCTCGCGTTGATGCTCGCGCCGCTGCTCTCGCCTGCCTACATTGCGTCGGCGGCGCTCCTAGCAACCAGAGAGTTTGGCCCGCTTGTTGTCCGCGCCCTAGCGCCGATGGGTCGATTGGCGTTGACTAACTATCTGATGCAGTCAATTTTGATGTTGGGGATTTTGTCGGGCGCTGGCTTCGGCCTGGCGGATCAGGGGCAATTTCTCATCGCACTGATCGCAGTCGGGATGTGGGGATTGCAGCTCGGTTTGAGCCACCTATACCTGCGGCAATTTCAGCAGGGTCCGGCCGAATACTGCTGGCGACTTTACACATATCGCACACCAAGCGCAGACTGAGAAAAATAAAACTCTAATATCCACGGGCGTTTTCAAGCCAAAACGGCTGGAAATACCCGTGAATAAAGGAGTTTTTCGATCTTATACGATCTACTATCGCAGGCTAGACGATACGCAAGCGTAGCGGCGGCAAGCCAACGATTGCGCCTTCCATCACGTCGCCGACTACCACCGGCCCGACATTTTCCGGCGTACCTGAATAGATGATGTCACCGGCGAACAATTCGTTGGCTTGCGAGAGTTGCGAGATTTGTTCTGCCACGGACCAAATCATCTGACTCAAATCCGCATGCTGTTTGATCTGGCCGTTCACCTTTAGCGAAATCGCACCTTTCGTGAAGTGCCCGGTGCTCGCCACCGGGTGAATCGGCCCGATCGGCGCATAGCGGTCAAAACTCTTGCCGATTTCCCACGGCTTCTTTTGGTCGACCGTCGCACGCTGCAAATCGCGGCGCGTCATGCCCAGACCGATCGCGTAACCAAACACATGATCCAGCGCTTTTTCGATGGGGATATGCTTACCACCACTCTTGAGCGCCGCAACCAGCCCAATTTCGTAGTGGTAATTCTTGGTCAGTGAACGATACGGATGGTCGGCGCTGGTGCGGGCGCGACGAACTGGATCGCCTCGGCCGGCTCCTGGAAGAAAACGGTGGTTCGCGTGTCGGGTCGCTGCCCATTTCACGCGCATGGGCTGCGTAGGTTGTGCCGACACAATAGATTCAGCGCACGGGGAAAAGCTGGGGGCTTCCGACAATTGGAATGGCCGTGGTTGCCACCGAAAATGGTGTGTCGACCTTCATAACACTGCCTGCCTGGGTGGCGCATCCGGCGAGTACACCGCCTGTTATGGCGATTCCTGCCGACAGCACTTATCTGCGATTTTTGTCTATCTTTCCCCCTTGTTGTATCAATATACTGCGCTCTGGCGGCAGGATTTGCTGGGTGCAGATCCCGCCAATTTGGGCTGGCTTCAATTGAGTTTGCCCCGCGCTAGTCGCTCAACGGTGTTGCAGAACTCTTCGGTTACGTTTGCTTTAAAGATCAACTCACGAATACCAGCTTCCTCCGCCATTGCCTGCAGTTTTTCGTCAACGAACCCTGATGCGACCGCAATCGGCAGATCGCCACGGATGTCACGCGCCTCACGCGCAACGTCGAGCCCCGACATTCCCGGCATGCTGTAGTCGGTAACCAGTAGCGAAACCCGGTAAGGGTCTACTTTTAGTGCGTCTAGCGCGCAACGCTGGTCAGTAAACGCGCTGACGCGAAAACCACGCCGCTCCAACAAACGTTGGACCAAGAACACCAATGCTTCGTCGTCGTCGACATACAAAATATGCGCTGCGGCGTGATTGGCCGAACCAGCCGCCGGAGCTACCTCGGCGTCTGCCCAGGGTGTGGTCACGTCTTCGGGTAGTAGATTGGTCGCCGGAAAGTAGATCGTGAACAATGTCCCCTCACCAACTGCGCTGGCAACGCTTATCACCCCACCGTGTCCCTTGACAATGCCGTGCACCACAGCCAGCCCCAGGCCGGTTCCCTGGTTGACCGCCTTGGTGGTAAAAAATGGCTCAAACAAATGCTGGAGCGTTGCCTTCTCCATGCCAGCACCTGTATCGGCAATCATCAACCGGACGACCTTCCCCTGCGCCACAATCAATTCCTGCAATTGCGGTTCCGCTTGAATGAGCGCATCGTTGACTTCAACGGTATCCATCGAAATTGAAATCTCGCCTTTTTGTAGACCGATTGCCTGCATCGAATTTGTGGCCAGATTCATCACCACTTGTTGCAGCTGCGTGCTGTCACCCACCAGCGGCGGGGCCGCCTCACAACGCACGGTCAACAAAATGTGTCCAGGCAGCGTCGCGCGCAATAGACGTACCGACTCTTCCACGATGGTGGCAAGGTTCAGACTCTTGAGTAGTGTCGCCTGCCGCCGACTAAATGACAGGATTTGCCCGACCAAGTCGCGCGCGCGGGTTCCGGCTTTGCGGATCTCTGCCAAGCTCTCCATCACATTCGCATCCAGCTTCTCTGAGTGCCGAGCGAGTTCGACGTTGCCCAGAATCGTCGCCAAGATGTTGTTGAAGTCGTGGGCGATACCGCCCGCCAGTGTGCCAATCGCCTCCATCTTTTGTGACTGGCGCAGCTTCTCTTCCAGTGCTTCTTGGGTCGCCTGTGCGCGCTTTTGTTCAGACAAATCGATATCGAGACAGAACAGCTCATACGCAAGACCGTCGCGCTTGGTCAGAGCATGGGATGAGTAAACCGGCACGAGCGAGCCGTCTTTACGCAGTAGCTGCAATTCTTGGGGTGGTTCGACTTCTCCGGTTCGCGCCATCCTTTCAATGGCGGCCTCCACTTCGGCGCGTATTTCCAGGGGAATCACCATGTCAAGCAGATTCCTGCCTATCGCCTCGGCCGCGGTATAGCCATATAGTCGCTCAGACGCCCGGTTCCAGAACACCACAGTGCCGTCCGGCTCATATCCCTGTACCGCAATACTGGACACGTTTTCCATCAGCGAACGGAAGCGCAGTTCACTCTCTGCCAGCGCGCGTTGCGCAGCTCGTTGCTCAGTCAAGTCGGTCAGCACAGAAATCGTACCCACGTTCTCGCCTCGCACATATCTCGGCGAGGCCGTTATCAACACATCCAGTATCTTGCCATCAGCACGTATTCGGCGAGACTCGTACGTGACACAGACGCCCCCACGCTGGATTAGCCGCTTTCGCCGATGTTCCTCTCGATCCGCTTCAGGCACAAATTCTTCGATATTCTTGCCAACCATCATGGCCGGGTCATAACCGAGCAGCGTTGCATAGTATCCATTGACGTATACCAACTGGCCATAACTGTCGGAAACAGCTACCCCTTTGCCCATTGAGCTGATAATGCTCTCGGCAAAATCACGCTGATCCTTGAGCTCTTGTTCCATGGCATTGCGTTCTGTCAGGTCGGTGATCACCGCGATAGAGCCGTTGTAGCCACCCTCGGTGAAGCGCGGCGATGCGGTTACTGCAATCGATACAACACTGCCATCGCGCCACACCAATTTGCTGAGGTAGGTGCTGCTCACGCCAGTCTGTCGCAACCTAGCCTGCTCTTTCAGCGGTGCAACTTCGTCCTCTGGAATAACGTCACCAAGGCTCTTCCCAACTAACTCCTGTGGATCCCACCCGACTAACCGACCGTAAGCGGGGTTGATGTATTCAAATCGCCCGTCCCGATCAGACACGCTGACACCCTGTCCCATGTTGCTCAGAATGTACTCGGCAAAGTCACGTTGCTGTTCTAATGCAGACTCGATACGCTTGCGCTCAGTCAAATCAGTAACCACCGCAATGGAGCCTGCGAATTCGCCATTCTTGAATCGCGGCGTACCGGTGATGGACACGTAGACAAAACTTCCGTCTGGTCTTGCAAAACGTACTTCATAGGTCGAACTAAGTCCGGCACGCCTCATGTTGGCCTGTTCGGCGTAGACTCCTCGGTCTGGCGGGTACGTGACGTCAGCCGGCGTTTTGCCAACAATATCACTCGCATCACAACCAACTAAGGCGGCATATGCAGGGTTACAAAACTGAAAACGACCGTCGGCACCAACGATGGTGAGCCCCTGTCCCATCGCATCCAGAATGTAACTTGCAAAATCGCTTTGCTCTTGTAGCGCATTTTGCAACTCATCACTCTCCGTCAAGTCAGTGATGACGTTGACGGCTCCAGCGAATGATCCGTTGACGTATCGCGGGGTGCTACTCACCGAAACCTTCACTGAACTACCGTCAGCGCGGACTAGCCTGCCAAAATACCGCTCTCCTTGGCCCGCGCATCGTTGCTTGCCAGCATGCCTATTCGCGTCTTGACCTTCTGCATAAACATAGTCATTCGACTGCTTACCGATGAGCCCTTGCGCCGTTTGGCCGAGTAATTTCTCCAAGGCCGGATTGACGAGCTGAAAGGCTCCATTCTCATCGGTCACGCTCAAGCCCTGGCCCATCGAGGCAATAACTTGACGATCAAAGTTGCGTTGCACCGCGAGTTGCGCTTCCAAGTTCTTTCGATCAGTAATGTCGTGAACAGTCCCCACCAGTTTGACCGTAACGCCATCCACCTGGTGGGCGACCCCTTGGATACGCGCCCAGATCGACCGTCCCTTCGCTGTAGTCATAGGCAGTTCGAGATCCCAACTGATGCCACGGTCAACCGCCAATACCTGCGCTTGCTGCAACAGTGCGAAAGATTCTGGGGGGAAAAACTTCTCTACGTCCTTGCTGCTGGCCGGCGAAACTGGGGGCTCAATCTCGAGGATCCTAAGTGTCTCGGCCGACCAAACTCGGCAATCCGTTGCAGGAAACATTTCCCAACCACCGATTTTGGCGAGGTGGCTAGTTGTTTCGAAAATCTCCTCTCGCAGCTTGAGCGCAGCGAGCTGGCGGTTAAACGCGGTAAACAGTTCACCGATCTCGTCAGGCCGAGGTACCGCCAGCGGCTGATCGCCACCGCCGATGGTTCCTGCTAGTTGTTTTGTCGCAATCTGTACTGGCGCTAGCTCACGCCTTACAAGCAACCACATGAATCCCGCTGCCAACGCAGTGAGGAACAACGCGGCAAGTACTAGGCGCGTGCGGGTTCTTGCAATCGGCTCTTCTAGTTCCGTCAGCGGGACAGATGCGATCAACTGCCAACGAGCCGTAGGAATCAACTTGATAGACGCCAAGACCGCGACGCCCTGTGCGTCGGCCAGCACACTCGACGCTTCGTCCTTCGCTGCGAAGGCGTCAATGGCCGGATCCAGGCCAGGCTTGGGCAAACTCGCCATGACGCGCGACTTGTCGGTTGCGCTGAGAATGCGCCGCGACTGCGGATCAATCACAAAGTAGCCGCCAGTCTCGCCTACACGGCTGGTTGTGAAGATATCCAGGAAATTGGGCTGCCCCAGATCAGTAGCCCCGTATAACACCCCGATCGTCTCGCCGTTGACCGATTTGATCGGCACCGCTATGCCAAACAGCAGCGCGCCGGACGGTTTTTCTATGCCTGTTGTGAACACGACCGACTTCGCCCCGGCCATTATCTGCAAGAACGACTCGTGATCAGCGTATTTGAACCCGCCTCGGCCCGGATCGGTTACAACAGATGCGACTGTCAGGCCCGCTCGATCCACCACGAATCCGCCGAGATTAAACAAACGTGTCAGCACTTCACGTTGTTCTAGTCGCGCCTGTAATTGCTGCGGGTCGTCCAGCAACTCCGCAATTCCCCCAGCAGCGACCGTCGTCAATGCCAGTATGCGCTCTTGTACACGCTCGTCGACTTGCGCGGCGATCAGCTTGATCATCGACAACTGCTGCTCGCCAATCAAGCGTTTTGTGTCCGCGCGCAGCAGACTGCCAGAAAACACTGCGAGCAGCAGCACCGCAGCAATCAGCATTGCTGTCGCAAACAGGGTCACGCGGGCTTTAATGGATAGATGCTGAAACATCTGACGAATCTCAGGAAATTGACGCTTCGCACCGACGCAACTCAGCACAACTGATGCGTCACAGTACCTTACACTATCGGTGCCGCGTTGCACCCGCACCAATGTATCTTTTTAGCCAGCCGAAGTACTCGTTGTACCAAAGCCGGGAATTCTGCGGCTTCAATATCCAGTGGTTCTCATCCGGGAACAACACCAGCCGCGTCGGCACACCTAGCGTTTTCAACGTCGAATAGTACGCCAACCCCTGCTGATCTGGCACACGGTAGTCTAGCGCACCGTGCAGGACCAGCGTCGGTGTTCTAGCATGCCGCACTTCTGTTATCGGATTCTGCGCAGCAAAAATGATTGGATCGTCCCAATAGGTGGTCTGTAGCGAGTGATTGAGCCAGTATCCAGCGTCACCACCATACATCGCCCGCCAGTCGAAGCAGCCCGCATGGCATACGTAGGCCTTGTAGCGGTCACCTTTTTTTCCCGAGTTTTTGCCATTGCGCCCATTCATCCATGCAACCATCTTGCCGCCATAGCTGCCGCCCGATGCAGCCAGCCGTTTTGCGTCGATGTAACCTTGTTTCAGCATGAAGTCGGTACCGGCTTCAATGTCAGCGTGCTCCTTGGTGCCAAAGCTGCCGTTATTTGACTCGAGAAATTTGTTTCCCCAGCCGAGTGAGCCATGGTAGTTCACACACACGACCACGTAACCCTGTGCGGCAAAAACTTGGTTGTTCCAGCGGAAATGAAAGTTGTCTCCCCAGTTTGCATGAGGTCCGCCGTGGATCGAGTGCAGCAGTGGCCACTTTTTCTTTGGATCGAAGTTCGGTGGGTAAACGGCCCACATCTGTACGTCTTCACCCTGCCAGCCTTTGATGGTGAGGTCACGGACCTCGCCGAGTTTGAAACGTGACATCAACTCGGTATTGAATGACTCTAGCGGTACTTCGCCGGTTTCGGCAGTTTCGGCAGTTTCGGCGGTTTCAGCCGCCAGCGATTGTCCGAACACACGCGGCGGCGAGGACATGTTGCTGCGGACAAAGATTAACGTCTCCGCACCAACGTCGAAATCAGCTACCGTACCACCGGGTGCGACCATCATCGGTACCTTGCCATCTAGGCTCCATCGCCAAACCGAAACACGCGATTGATCGTCGGCGGTAAAAAGCACTGACTTGCCGTCTGCCGCCCATTTCAGCGGGTGGTTGACCACCCGATCCCACGACGTCTTAACCATAACCCTGCCTGACTTAAGATCAAGTAACGCAAGCTTATTGTTATCATCCATTGAACGTCCGATATTGCGGGCCAACAACGCGAGGGTGCCGCCATCAGAGCTGTAGCGAGGATGGTGCCACGTGAAGGTTTGTTTGCTCCCGCGAAGTAGGACGTTTGTCCTGCCCGACCTTACGTCCATCTCGACGAGGTCGTAGGCTTGGTCGCCCAGCTTATCCGGATTAGGATTGAAGTTAAATACAACTTTCTTGCCATCTGGCGATACATCGTAGTCGTGTTGATCGGTGTCGAACTGCGGCAACTCAAACTTGGTTCCGGCGAATACATCCACACACTTACCCGTCACCAGATTGATAACGTGCACATGCGGCACACGCCCATCACTCAGCCAGTGGTCCCAGTAGCGGAACGCCGAATGTTCAACCACATGCGCCTTGACTTTGTCTTCGCGCCTAGACTTGAGCCGCTTCGATTGCGCTTTGTCCGACTTGAGGTCTGGCCACACCCAGGAAATGAACGCAATTCGCTTGCTGTCGGCAAACCACTTGACGCCCGACACCCCAGTACTGATGTTCGAAACGCGGACTGCCTCGCCACCGTCGGGGGCGATTGTGTAAAGTTGCGGCTCTTGGTCGCCACCACGTTTCGCGACAAAGGCGATCGTCTTGCCATCCGGCGACCAGCTTGCTTGGCCGTCCTTTTCGCCGCAAGCGGTCAATCGTCTTGGTTCACCGCCAAACATGGAGAGCAGCCAGAGTGATGACGCTGATTTATTCGCCTCCATGTCGTACTCGGTCAACGAGCAGACGGCCTGAACACCATCGGCTGACAAAGCGAGCCCTGCGGGGCGACGAATTCTCCAGAGGTCTTTAGCGGTAATGATTGATTTTTTCATTTTCAGATTCTTGGAATGCTGTTGACGTGTTGTTTTTGTAGATGCAGCAGGACGTGTGCAGGATCATTTGCGACCCACCCTTTGCCTGCTGCGCCTGCTGCCGTAGTTTCTCATTTTGACTTGCCTTTTATGCCGTGCGCAGGCATGCTGCGCACATGATTAAGGGCCTTGCCGTCCTCTTGCTGTTCCAATCGCTTGGCGAATTGGCGTCGCGCCTGTTGCAGGGGGCGATGCCTGGCCCGGTGCTGGGACTGATCCTCCTGCTGGTGTTCTTGGTCGCCAACAAAAACATTTCATCATCCGTCGCCACCGCCGCCGATAGCCTGCTGGCACACTTATCGATTTTCTTTGTCCCCGCCGCCGTTGGCGTGATGTTGTACGCCTCCGCACTGGCCGAGACAGGCGCGGCTTGGGTGCTGGCCATACTACTCAGCACTGTGGCGGCAATCACCACCACCGCACTCGCGCTGCGCGCGTTGTGCAAGCCATCGGATTCGCCTATAGACGGACACGAGACTAAATGAGTGCCAACACAATTCTGCCGACCGGGCTCGATAAGCTAGCCGAAATTTGGGTCTATCTTTCGGCGACGCCGCTGTTTGGCTTGACGCTGACACTAGTTGCCTACGTCATTGCCGACGCGGTTTATCAGCGTACCAACAAGTTTCCCCTTGCCAACCCGGTATTGATTTCCGTGGTACTCATTGTGACGGTACTAAGCGCCAGTGGAACAAGCTACCAAACATACTTTCAAGGCGCACAGTTTGTGCATTTTCTGCTCGGTACAGCCACCGTTGCCCTTGCCATTCCATTGGCGAGACTGTGGCATGAGTTAGCCTCGCGCGCGCTGCCATTGCTGACCGCGATGTTTGCCGGTGCGACCGTTTCAGTATTAGTGGCACTTGGTGTCGCCAAGTTGATGGCAGCACCGCCAACAATGATGGCGCCCCTGTTACCTAAATCGGTAACTGCGCCCATCGCGATGGGAATTGCGGAACAGATAGGTGGTTCACCTACGCTGGCCGCAGTGTTTGCCATTTCCACCGGTATTTTTGGTGCCCTCATTGCCACGCCACTGCTAAACGCACTTGGTGTTCGCGATTGGTCGCAACGCGGCTTTGCGGTCGGCGTCGCCGCCCACGGTATCGGTACCGCACGCGCCTACTCGGTCCACCCGCGCGCGGGCGCGTACGCCAGCCTGGGTATGGGCTTACACGCACTGCTCGGCGCGGTGCTATTGCCATGGGTGGCACGCTGGCTGCTGTAAACCCAGACTATGATGAACCCGAGCCACGTCGAGGCCAAGCAGCACAGACATCTGCAAGCGCACACGTGCGAAAATCGCCGCAGTCTCGAACTACTGCGTATTAGGATTCGTCATGTCTGCAGCTTCAATCTGGTTCCACCGCCCCACCCTTGAGCAACTTAACCGTGTCGCGCCAACCTTAGATCGTCATCTGGGTATCGAATACGTTGAGGTCGGCGATGATTACCTGAAAGCAACCATGCCGGTCGACCACCGCACCCGCCAGCCAATGGGGTTACTTCATGGCGGCGCTTCGGTGGCGCTCGCTGAAACTCTCGGTAGCGCAGGCGCATTCCTCTGCGTTGACGCAAACGCATTCAGCATCGTCGGCCTCGAAATTAATGCCAATCACATACGGGCGGTACGTTCAGGGTTAGTGACCGGAACCGCCAAACCAATCCACATCGGCCGCACAACGCAGCTCTGGGAAATTCGCATCACCGATGAGGCGGACAAACTCGCTTGTATATCGCGGATAACCATTGCCGTGTTAGAAAAACAAAACACGCCGCAATGAGTGCGGCTGATAGAACCACACCTCAACTCTTTCATCGTATCGCGCAAAACGTTTTGGCACCTCGCCAGCCATGCTGAACCGGTTGCTCAAACCCTATCGTGCGTTCTTGTCTCAGCCCGACGTGCCGCGCACGTTACTGATCACCTTTCTATCACGCATGCCGGTGGGCATGCTCGGTTTTGCAATGGTGATGTTTCTGCGCGAGTCATTGGGCAATTTCAAGCTGGCCGGCTTGATTATTGGTGTGTATTTTTTTGCCATGGCCGTGTCATCGCCGATCAAGGGGCGCATCATCGACCGCATCGGTCCCGGCACCCCGCTACGGGTGTGCGGCCTCCTAGACCCGCTGTGTTTTGCGTTGCTCATAGTGTCGGTTTGGTACACACTTCCGATCACCTACGTACTGATTTGTGCGGCACTGATGGGGTTGTTTACCACCCCAATCGCCACCCTGACCCGCGCCATCTGGCGCCATCGTTTTGAGTCCGATGACGACCGGCGGATGGCGTTTGCGGTCGACTCGGTTCTGATGGAGATCAACTTCACGATGGGGCCGGCAGTGGTCGGACTGGTGCTGGCGTTCTCAACCCCCAAGGCGGCAATCTTGGTGGCATGGGTCGCGGCAACAACGTCGATTCTGATTTTCATGCGCAACCCTGCGCTCAAGTACTGGAAACAAGCGCCGCCAAGTGAGCGCCACTTGCTCGGCCCACTAACCGAAGGCCGACTGATTCTCTTGTTTGTAATTCTGTTTGCCCTCGCCATGGCCTGCGGCATGCTGGAGGTCGGTTATCCCGCCTATACGACGTCCCTTGGCATCTCGGCATTTGCCGGCGTGTTACTTGCCGTCAACTCCTTCGGTAGCGCGATCGGCGGCGCGCTGTTCGGCGGTACCAAGTTTTCGCTATCAATGGAAAAACAGTTTGCGATTTTGCTCGCGGTGTTTGGGGTACTGATGTGTCTACATCTTGCCGTGGACGCGCAGCAATCGCGCTATCTATTTGCGCTGATGGCATTTATCGCCGGTTGCGCCATCTCGCCGGCCTTTGCCCTACAGGCGTTACTTATCTCGCGAATCGCACCAGCGAAGTATGCGACCGAAGCCTTTACATGGTCGGGCACGTTTATCGTAACAGGGCTCGGTGCCGGCATGGCCGTGGGCGGGGCGCTGTCGGAACTCTACTTCGTCAAGGCACCATTTGTGGCGGGAAGTGCGGTACTAATGGTTGCTGCTGCGCTGGCGTTGTTATTGACCGCAAAAGCCGCCCCGAACACTTAACTGTTCAGTTACTGAACACCTTCGTCCAGAAAGATACCCGGCGGCAACCCAACTGTTTCGATGCCCTCTTCACGCAGGGCTTGCGACTCTTCTACCGAGACGCGTCCGCGAATGTTGCGTTGGCTCTCCTCGCCGTAATGCATCTTGCGCGCGGTCTCGGCGAAATTGCTGCCGACATTTTCAGTGTTCATCAGAACAAACTGTTTGAACTGTTTCAGCATATGGGCCTGTAGGCTGGGAATGGCAGAGACGCCGACCACATCATGTGTGCCGGACGTCACTTCCTCTTGCGGGTTGGACGCCAGCTCGCCACTCACCGCTTTATCTGCGCCATTGGCCAGCCCCACGTTGATACGCGGTGCCGAAAGGTGTTTGACTATCTTCTTCCCGCCACAAATCGGGCATTCAATCAATGACTGCGCTGACTGCCGCTCATAGTCTTCAGAAGAACGGAACCAGCCGTCAAAGTGGTGATGCTGGGCGCAAGAGAGATTAAAGACGATCATGTTGAACAGTTAACAGCTGTGTCGTTGACAAAGGAAAGGTCGCACTTGGCAGCGCCCAGAAGGCGATCTGCCAAACAACGCAACCGAGATGATAAGGGAGGACGGGCGACTGGGGGTTTCAGCCCTATTCGACCGTGGCCTTCGGCGCAAACGTATCGCCGTACTGCTGTCGGAGCATATTTTTTTGTACTTTCCCCATCGTGTTTCGCGGTAACTCAGCGACAATAAACACACGTTTGGGAATTTTAAATTTCGCCAATTGCTCCTTTAATGTCGAGATGATGGCGGCTTCTTCAAGAGTGGCATCGGCCTTTTTTGCCACAACCGCAGCAACTGCCTCGCCAAAATCAGGGTGCGGCAAGCCAATCACGGCACTTTCGCCAACACCATCAAGCGTATCGATCAGCAATTCGATCTCTTTTGGATAGACGTTGTAGCCGCCTGAGATCACAAGGTCTTTTGACCGCCCGACGATGGAGAGATAGCCGTCGTCGCTAAACATGCCTAGGTCACCGGTTTTGAAGTAGCCGTCTCCAGTAAACTCCTCCGCCGTCTTCTCCGGCAGCAGCCAGTAGCCTGCAAGCAGGTTGGGGCCCTTCACCTGAATGTGGCCAGTTTCCCCAAGCATGGCAATGCTGCCGTCATCCCGCACCACACGCACATCAATACCCGGGAGCGGCAGGCCAACCGTGCCACTGCGCCGCTCGGCATGTAAAGGGTTGGACGTGATCATGCCGGTTTCGGTCATGCCGTAACGCTCGAGGATCGTATGTCCGGTCCGCTTGCGGAACTCCTCGAATGTTTCGGCCAACAACGGCGCGGAACCTGACACAAACAAACGCATATGTCGGCAGCAATATGCGTTGAAGCTAGGCTCGGCGAGCATTCGTGTGTAGTAGGTTGGCACCGCCATGAATACCGTCGCCTTGTTCAGCGCATCAATTGCGGCAACAGCATCAAAGCGGCTGTGGAAAACAATCCTCCCGCCATTTAGCAGGATGGTGTTGAGCGCGACGAATAGGCCATGAACATGAAATAACGGCAGGCAATGCAATAACACGTCGCCCTCGGTAAACCCCCATGCGCGGTGCAGCGTGAGTGCGTTCGACGAGAGGTTTTTGTGGGTAAGCATCGCGCCTTTGCTGCGCCCGGTGGTGCCGGATGTATACAAGATGCAAGCCAGGTCGTCATCTCCCCGATGGACAAACCCGTTTATTGGCGGGTAGTTTCGGGCATTTGTGTCCCAATCTCCCCGTTTTTCCTCGACTTTTGTATTTTCATCGAGGCGGCTGGGAGGCATGGTGAAGCGGTTTGCAAGCCTGAGCGACTCGCATATCGGTGCCGCCCACTCCGCATCTTTCGGCGAATGCACAAACACCTTGGGCGCAGCGTCGCCTAGGAAATAGGCAATTTCACTTTCTCGATAGGCGGTGTTGAGCGGCAAATACACGACACCGGCGCGCAGACAGGCGAGGTAAAGCATGACTGCTTCAACCGATTTCTCAACTTGTACCGCAACCCGATCGCCGGGCTTCAAGCCCAACGATTGGATGAACGCCGCATAACGACCAGTTAATTCGTCGAATTCGGCAGCGGTCGTCATTCGCCCATCCTCAGCGTCAAGTATGGGCTTTGACAAGTCCGTCAAAAACCGCGCGTGAAATAGTGCGTAAAGATTCATTCGACGAACGCGCTCGTTGGGATCAATCAGCCGAAGACAGCGCGTGTCTGCGCGGCCTGGTACCTGCGCATGCGCAGACAAACGCCTCATAAAGCGACGTCGCTGGGGGAGACGTCGAATATCCCGTGACCGCGCTGACTCCAGCTGTTGCAAGCTCCCGCTCAATCCGAGCCACCACACTCTCGACCATCGCAACCCCGTCGCAGCGCAGCACAATGCCGAAGGAATCATCGCCCAAACGCGCAACCGCATCCTGCCCGCGCATGGAGACCGTCAGTGCTGACGCGGTGCGCAGCAGCACTGCGCGGGCATTGGCGGCTTCGCCCGTTACTCCATGCAGACCAATATCAATAACGATCACGCCCTGAAGTTCCTCGCCCCAGCGGAAATGAGGTAGATGCATCAGTTCATCCCAGCCGCGACGATTCAGCAGGCCCGTCAGTTCGTCACGGCGCGTGGCATCAGACCATTTGTTCACCAGCATCCGTTGGGTGGCAACGTGTGCTTCCATTGAAAGCAGTCGACTAAGCAATGTTGCAGTTTGACGGACTAACGCTTCGCCGGAGCGGATACCAGCAACATCGGGCTCCGAATCAACTCCGCACAAAGCACCAATTAGCCGGTTACTATCATCTAGCAGCGGAACACCGATGTAGGCCTTCACAGCGCGATTAATGTCGGTGCCGTTTTCCGCGGATAGCACCCCCTGTTCGACAAAAGATTCGTCTGCTCGGTACTCGTTGGCACAAAGCATGGCACAAAATCGCCCGAGCCAAGTGTTCAGTTGTTGGTCGCTGAGATTGCAGCCAGCGTTGTGCGTAAACACAAGTTGCCAGTCTCGACCTTCGATGGCGGTCACCATCCACAACTTGAGCGGTATACGTGCGTGCAGCGATACTAGCAGCGTACGTATTGCGTCGGCAGTGGCAATCGAAACGTCGTCTGGTCTCAACATCAAAAAAATCCCAATCAGTCTATTTCTTTAGTGGCGTGCCGCCAGTCGCCAAGCGGCCCTAAAAGCCCTATACAAAACCTACTTTTAGCTCACGCTCGGCGACGCCAGCGGCGGCGTAATCGGCAAAACTGAAGCTGCATGCCGAATTGTCACCCAAAATAGCCGTAATTGCTTTGCTAGGCAGGAGCTGAATCTCACATCCGTACATGACATTTAGCTCATCGGACATCGCCGCGAGGGCTACATAGACGCCTCCACCCAACTTGCCCATCACCACAGTTTGCACACGCCAGCCCGCAGCACGCAGCAGGCATAAAACCTGGGAAAAATTCGCTAGGTAGCCGGACAACATGAGTTTTTCGTCGTCCAGCGACGCCGAGTGCGTTTCACAATCAAACAGCAGGTCGATCTGTGCTGGTTGGGCTAAAGCCAACATGGCAATCAAATCAGACGTCATCTGACCGATTCGCGCCGCTGTCATGGCGCGTTTATCGATGCTACCCAGCAGATATGTCGGGACACTGTCTTGGCCGCTCTCCGCCCTGCCGCGAACAATGCCGTCCGTCTCCTCAAGTTGGTATCCCTTCGGGTAGAGCAGGGCTAGGTCCTTGCGTTCGACGCGCTCAACCACCCGGCTGCGATTCGGCGAAGTCGGTAACCTTGCCAGCAACTTTGCTTGCACCTCAAGCGGCGCGGGCATGGTCGGCAGTGTCAATGCGCCGCTAAACCGCTGATGACTTGCGTCCAGTTTAATGCGCCCCTCTGTGCCAATAGTCACATCCGCAATCGCGCGAAACGATTCATCAATGGCCGAGGCACCCGCAGCCGAAGCCAAAATCGATGGGCCTGACATGGCTAGCCTAGTTCCAGGCTGAAAGTAACGCACGCCACACAGCGCCGCGAGCATGCTGGCACCACCAAAGCAATTCGTTCCCAGCACCGTCGCCAGTTTCGCACCGGACAAACTTGCGGCGACGGCTGCGGCAAACATCCGACGAAACGCGCCGAGTACGGGCAAGCCTTCGGAGACACGCGCGCCGGCAGAATCGATAAACAACACCAGAGGCGAACGCCGTGCCGCGACCACCCTGAACAGGCTAGCCAGCTTATCGCATTCTGCTGTGCCGATCGCACCAGACGCCAGCCGATTCTCGATGATTGCGACATGTACGCGAATGCCGTCAACGGCACCCCGACCGATCCGTAAATTTGCGACCGCCTCAGCTTGCGGCACGAAAGCCACAACATCGATAAATTTTGCCAGCATCAATCTCAAGTAGCGTTGGAATACCGACGCGATGATAACCCGTACCGCCGCTTCGCAAGATGAGTACGTGATCGTGATCCGATTACAATAGGTATAACCCATCAGTCACGCTAGGCTAAACTTTTCTTCTTTGTCAATCCAATTACAATATGTCCACACCATCCGCTGACACAACTTCGAATGCGTCCAACCCGCTGCTCGAAACATGGCATACCCTGCATGGTATTCCGCCGTTTGCTTCCATCAATGCAGCGCATTTCGAGCCCGCCTTCACCTTAGCCCTCGCGCAACATCGTGCGGAGCTTGCTGCGATCAGCGCAAATACAGCTGCTGCCGACTTCGAAAACACCATTGCTGCGTTCGACAAAAGTGGCCGCCTGTTAAAGCGCATTGAGATGTTGTTCTCCAACCTGACTGCGTCCGAGACGTCGCCCGCATTACAAAATGCCGAGCGAAAGCTAGCGGCTCCGCTCGCCGCACATGACAACGCGATATACACTGATGCCCGACTTTTCGCTCGCATCGACCAGCTCTATCAGCGTCGCGGTTCCCTGCAATTAAACGCAGAGCAGCTGCGTCTTTTGGAACGCATCCACCTCGACTTTGTCCGTGCTGGCGCGAAGCTGGATGACAAGGCGAAGCGGCGTTACGGCGAGATCATGGAGCAGCTAGCCACGTTGAATACCCGATTCAGCCAGAATACGCTGGCCGATGAGGCTGAATTTCAATTGATTCTGAAGTCAGCCGACGAACTGGCAGGCTTGCCGCCGTTTGTACTTGCCGCGTCCAAACAGGCGGCCCTTGAGCGCGGCATTCAGGACGCTCACCTGATTACCCTTTCACGTTCGCACATCACGCCGTTTCTTACTTTTTCCTCGCGCCGGGACCTGCGCGAACAAGCCTTTAAGGCGTGGTTGACACGCGGCGAGTTTCACCAGGCGGATCCGGTACGCGACAATAAGCTGGTCGCGGTTGAAGTGATGCAGTTGCGGCTTGAGCAGGCGCGTTTGCACGGCTACCAGAATTACGCCGACTACGCCCTTGCCGACACCATGGCCGGAAAACCGCAGGCCGTACTTGATCTATTGAATAACGTTTGGGAGCGTGCGAGTGCTCGTGCACGTATCGAAGCGCAGGATTTGCAGGACACTGCCCGTGCCAACGGCGACGACATCACCATCGAACCGTGGGACTGGTTCTACTATGCGGAAAAAGTGCGTAAGGCCCGATTTGACTTCGACGAGGCATCGGTCAAGCCCTATTTTTCTCTCGACTGCATTACCCAAGCAGCGTTTGACTGTGCGCACCGTCTGTTTGGGGTGAACTTCAAAGAGCTCCCCGGCGCGGTGGCCTACCACCCCGATGTAAGAACCTACGAGGTTACCAACGCGCAGGGAGCGCTGGTGGCGATTTTTCTGCACGACAACTTCGCCCGCTCGACAAAACGCGGCGGCGCGTGGATGAATTCCTATCGCATCCAAAGCCGTACCGGCGACGGCGGCAGCGCCATCGTCCCGATCGTTGTCAATAACAATAACTTCGCCAAAGGAGCGCCAGGCGAACCCACACTACTTTCATACGACGATGCACGCACTCTGTTTCATGAGTTTGGCCACGGCCTTCACGGCATGCTGTCGAACGTGCATTACGAACGCCTTTCCGGGACCAGCGTTTTGCGCGATTTTGTCGAGCTGCCGTCGCAGCTATTTGAACACTGGTTATCGGAGCCCGAAGTTTTGAAGAAACACGCGCGGCACTACCTGACAAATGAAGTGATCCCAGATTCGCTGGTCAGCAAAATGAAACAGGCCCGCACCTTTAATCAGGGCTTTGACGCTGCAACATTCTGCGCTTCCGCACTGGTCGATGTGAAGCTGCATTTGCTTGAAAACATGGACAACCTCGACTTGACCGCCTTCGAGCGCGAACAACTTGCTGCGATCAACCTCCCGCCGCAGATTTACATGCGTCACCGACTGCCACACTTTTTGCACCTGTTTGCGAGCGCCGGTTATGCCTCGCAGTACTACGTTTATTTATGGGCAGAGGTGCTCGATGCTGACGCCTATGACGCATTTAAGGAAGCTGGTAATGCATTCGACCAAGCCACTGCAGAACGCCTATTGAAGTTCATCTATTCGAGTGGCGGCACCATGATGCCGATGGCGGCCTATGAGAAATTTCGTGGTCGTCAGCCGACCGTTGAGCCGATGTTGCGCAAAAAGGGATTGGTGGAAGCTTGACCCGACGCCTGCTTAGCCCGCTTCTGCTCATGGCTGTTTCCAGCCTTGCCGTCGCGTGCCTATCATCTACAGCACAAGCGATGAGCTTTCACGCAGCGCCCCCGTTGCTCTACCTGGGCGGCAGCGTAGTCGCAGAAGATTGGAACACCTGGGAAGAAGCCATGATCCGCTTCGATGGTCAGCTAACGACCATCGTCCTCCACCACAGCGGTGGTGGTGACGCTACAGCAGGACGAAAAATTGGTGTGGATATGCGTAAGCGTGGCTTCAACAGTGTCGTTTCCGGACGATGCTCGTCGGCCTGCGCGAATATGTTTCTTGCCGGCGTTGACCGCCAGTACGCGGCCGCAGATAAAAATCACCGCCACGTACTTGGGTATCACGGCAGCTACAACAAGGTCACAAAGGAACTGAATCGGAATCGTACCGGTGACTACTTTGTCGACATGAC
>JBEILF010000024.1:0-24321 GCA_040379385.1 Burkholderiales bacterium
TATACATTGACGAAGTGAACCTGCTTGAAGACCACTTGGTCGATTTGCTGATCGACGTCGCCGCCTCCGGCGAGAACGTTGTCGAGCGCGAAGGCTTGAGCATTCGCCATCCTTCACGATTCGTATTGATCGGCAGCGGCAATCCAGAAGAGGGCGAGTTGCGTCCGCAGTTACTGGATCGTTTTGGGTTATCGGTCGAAGTCCGTACACCGACCCTATTGGAAGAGCGGATTGAGGTCGTCAAGCGCCGCGATCAATTTGAGAATGATTGTGTGAGCTTCACCGCGAAATGGAAATCGGCACAGGACAAGACACGTAGACGCATTGTCGCTGCGCGTGAGCGTTTGCCAAAAGTACAAGTCAGCGACGCCGCACTCCGGCGGGCGGCCTCACTCTGTATGAAACTCGGCACCGACGGGTTGCGGGGTGAACTCACTTTGATTCGCGCAGCGCGGGCATTGGCAGCCTATGCGGAAGCTGACAGCGTTGGCGACGAACACCTTCAACCGCTCGCTGCTTCGGTGCTGCGGCATCGTTTGCGTCGTGATCCGCTAGACGATTCTGGCTCCACCGCCCGAGTGCAGCGTGCGGTAGAAGAAATTTTTGCGGCTGTCTGAGCACGATCGTCAGCGGCGCTGAGTCCGACACTGTGCAGACCAAAATCAATTCCCGCGACGCCGCAGAAACTTCCACGGCGACGCCGATTGCGGCTGCTGGCGACAAGCAACAGGCACCAGACGGTACTCAAAACGTCGCGCCATGGGTCGCGGTCTGGCAGCTCGCGTTAACCGCAGCCGCGGTGTTGGCGGTCGACCCGACGCGGTTGAGTGGTGTGGTGATCCGTTCACGTGCGGGCCCGGTGCGGGATGCGTGGTTGCGTGAGTTTTTGGCGATGTTGCCCTCAGGGGCGGTGGTCAAGCGCGTGCCCTCAAACATTGCGGACGGTCGCCTGTTGGGCGGACTTGAACTCGCCTCAACACTCGCCAGCGGGCGGCCCGTAGCCGAACGTGGTGTGCTCGCCGACTGTGATGGCGGTGTAGCGATTTTCCCGATGGCAGAACGTATGACTTCCTACATGGCCGCAAAGTTGGCGTCAGTCATTGATTCCGGTGTGGTGGTGGTCGAACGCGATGGTTTTCAGCTGCGACATGAAACCGCATTCGCCGCAGTATTGTTAGATGAGGGAATTGAAGACGACGAATCGGCCTCCGTCGCACTCGCCGACCGGCTTGCATTTCAGATCGACCTCAGCGACTTTCCGGATCGTATGCTGCGCGAGGAGCGCGATGGCGGGAATGCTGGCGAACTGGCGAAGGCTTTCGCGGTTTCGTTGGACGATGTGATTGCTGCTCGCGCCGGGATTCGAGAGGTCAAGGTGAGCGACAAAGTTATCGAAGCACTGACGGCGACCGCGTATGCGCTCGGTGTGGATGGCATGCGTGCGCCGAACTTAGCGATCAATGCCTCGCGCGCGATTGCGGCGCTGAATGGTCGCCCCGAGGTTTCCGATGACGACGTGCAACTGGCTGGTCGCCTCGTGTTAGCGCCGCGCGCGACCCGACTACCGCAGTCCCCGCCGCCTGAAGACGGTGCTCCGCGCGAGCCGCAGCCAGAACAGGAACAGGCGCAGGAGCAGACGCAAACGCCAGCCGAAAATGAGGCACCGCCCGAGCCGGACGAAGACGAAACGAACATCGACCAGCCTTTGGAAGATGTGGTGCTGGCTGCAACCGCAGCGGCGATCCCCGAAAAATTGCTGCTGAAGTTAATGATGCAAGGCAACGCTTCACGCGGTGTCGGCAAGTCGTCCGGGTCGTCTGGCCAAATGCGCAATGGGAGCAGGCGCGGTCGTGCGGCGGGTTCGGTGCGTGGGGACATTCGTTCCGGAGCGCGCATCAACATACTCGCCACCCTTCGTGCCGCTGCGCCTTGGCAGCGGCTTCGCGCGCAATCTGCTGTCGGCGGTCTGGCGCGGGTGGGACGCTTACACATTCGTAAAGAAGATTTCCGCGTGAACCGTTACCAACAGCGCGCTGAGACTACCACCTTGTTTGTGGTGGATGCATCCGGCTCTTCCGCGCTGAATCGGCTTGCTGAGGCAAAGGGCGCGGTGGAATTGCTTCTCGCAGATTGTTACATCCGGCGTGATCGCGTTGGCGTGATCGCGTTTCGCGGACGCGCCGCAGAAGTGCTGCTGCCGGCAACACGTTCCCTGGTTCGTGCAAAGCGCAGTCTCGCGGGTTTGCCCGGCGGCGGCGGCACACCACTTGCCAGTGGCATCGACGCCGCGCGCGAAATGGCAGAAGCCTTGAGTCGGCGTGGCGATACGGTGGTCGTGGTGATGCTCACCGACGGCAAGGCGAACGTGGCGCGCAATGGTGTCGGTGGCAATCGTCCGCTCGCCGAGGCCGACGCGTTATCGGCGGCTAAAAGTTTGCGACAAATCAATGGCCTGCGGGCATTGTTTGTCGATACCTCCCCCACAGCCAATCCGCGGGCCGAAACACTAGCGAACGCGATGGGTGCGACCTATTTGCCGCTGCCACATGCCGGGGCGCGCACGCTGATGCACGCTGTGCAGGTGACAGTAAGTACGTCAAAAGCGACGGTCAAATGAATATGGCCGAGCCGCTCAATTGGGAACGAGAGGGACGCGACTGGCCGAACCGCGAGGCCAGCCAATTTGTGCTTGCCGGGTCAGATAGATTGCGTTGGCACGTACAAACCATGCCACGTAAGCCCGACACAACAAAGCCGACGGTTCTGCTGGTGCATGGCACGGGTGCGGCAACCCATTCGTGGCGCGGTCTCATGCCACTGCTGGCATCGAAATTTAATGTCATCGCCGTTGATCTTCCCGGCCATGGTTTTACCGAGTCCCCACCCTCACATGGGTTTTCGTTGCCGCAAATGGCGGCTTCATTATCGGCATTGTTGAAGGCGATGTCGGTGGCACCACAGATTGTGGTCGGCCATTCTGCCGGTGCGGCGATTCTGGCGCGGATGTGTCTAGACAAGCTGATTACACCGCAACACGTGGTGAGTCTGAATGGCGCGTTGTTACCAATGTCGGGGATCGCGGGTGAAGTGTTCTCGCCGATTGCGAAAGTGCTGTCGCGCAGCTCGCTCGTCCCCAAACTATTTGCTTGGCGCGCCTCCGACCCGCAGATTTTGCGGCGGCTGCTCGATGGCACCGGCTCGCGCATCGATGCCGCAGGCGCTGCACTTTATGGCACCCTCATTCGCAATGCGGAACATGCCGCTGCCGCGCTGGAAATGATGGCGCAGTGGGATTTGCGCCCGCTGGCTGCGGATCTGCCTAAACTTTCCGAGTGCGGTATGGAGATTACGCTCGTTGTCGGCGAGAATGACAAAACGGTTTCTCCCAACGAGGCTAACAAGGTCAAATTGATGTTGCCCAAGGCCAACGTCGTGAGGCTGCCGGCACGAGGACACCTTGCGCACGAAGAGTCACCGCAACAAACCGCAGAGTTGATTATGAATTTGCGCCTCTCGCTATCGTCACCACTAGCCACATCTAAGCACGGGTAGGAAAGCCATTGAATATTTCACATCACTCTGACCAGCCGCACGCCGTCGTGATCGGCTCCGGCTTTGGCGGGCTCGCTGCCGCTATTCGGCTGGGCGCACGCGGCTACCGCGTCACGGTCCTCGAAAAACTCGATGCGCCAGGTGGACGGGCTTACGTCTACAAGCAAGACGGATTTGTCTTCGATGGTGGGCCCACGATTGTTACCGCGCCTTTTTTGCTCCATGAACTGTGGGCACTTTGTGGCAAAAATCTGAGCGACGATGTTGACCTGCGTGCGGTGACACCGTTCTACCAAATTCGTTTTGACGATGGTGAAATTTTTAACTACACGGGCGACGCCGAGGCAATGCGCCAAGAGGTCGCAAAATTTTCGCCGAGTGATGTTGAGGGCTACGAGCGTTTTGTCAAACAGGCCAAGGCTGTGTTTGACGTCGGCTTCACCGAGCTGGTCGATATCTCGTTTGCCAACTGGACAACGATGGTCAAAATTGCGCCTGATTTGCTGCGGTTAAAGAGCTATAGCACCGTCTATGGGTTGGTCGCCAGCTATGTTAAGAACGAGCGCATCCGGACAGTGCTCAGTTTTCATCCATTACTGATCGGTGGTAACCCGTTTACGACAACGTCCATTTTGTGTTTGATCAATCATCTCGAACGAAAGTGGGGGGTGCATTTTGCGATGGGTGGCACCGGCAAGATCGTGGAGGGCCTGACGAAACTGATTGAAGGGCAGGGCAATACTTTGCGCATGAATGCCGAGGTCGAGTCCATACAGGTCGCGGGTCGGCGTGCCACTGGGGTGGTGATGAAGTCAGGCGAGGTCATCAAAGCTGACTTGGTGGTATCAAATGCGGATGCGGCGTGGACCTATCGCAAGATGGTTGCCCCCGAACACCGTCGCCGCTGGACCAACTCGCGCATCGAAAAATCGAAGTACTCGATGAGTTTGTTCGTTTGGTATTTCGGCACCAAACGGCAATATCCCGATGTTGAGCACCACACTATTTTGCTCGGACCGCGCTACAAAGAATTGCTTGCCGATATTTTTAAGAACAAAGTGCTGGCAAAAGATTTCAGTCTCTATTTGCATCGCCCAACAGCGACCGATTCTTCATTGGCACCGCCCGGATGTGATGCGTTTTATGTTTTGTCGCCTGTGCCGCATCTTGGCAGTGGCACCGACTGGCGCGAAAAGGCTGAGCCGTATCGTAAATCGATTGAGCAGTATTTGAGTAAGACGGTGTTGCCGGGATTGGAGAATGAGATCGCGAGCTCGATGATGTTGACGCCGCAAGATTTTCAGGACCGACTCAATTCGGTTAACGGTGCGGCATTTAGCCTAGAGCCGATACTGACGCAAAGCGCGTGGTTTCGTCCGCACAACAAGAGCGAGGAGCTCGATAATCTGTATTTGGTTGGCGCGGGTACGCATCCCGGCGCGGGTATGCCGGGTGTTATTGCATCGGCAAAGGTGCTCGACCGCGTGGTGCCGCACGGCTCAACGGTGAAGCAGGATACGCAGCATGGCTGATCTCGGTCTCGGCGCAGGGTTTGCAGACCTAGTGTGGCGGGAGCGGGTCGCTGCCGACGTCGCAGAGTGCCGAGCAATGCTGAAAGAAAACTCGAAAACTTTTTTTGCCGCCTCGTTAATGTTGCCCAAGACTGTCCGCGAGCCGGCCTCGGCGCTCTATGCGTTTTGTCGTATGGCGGACGACGCGGTTGACCTCGATACGCGGGTGACCAAGGCTGGTAAGTCAGCTGCAGTCAACGAGTTGCGCGAACGCTTGGAGTTGGTCTATGCCGGACGACCGATTGACCAAGCACCGGATCGCGCTTTTTCTGAAGTGGTATCTTATTTCAACATCCCGCGCGCGCTACCAGAGGCATTGTTGGAAGGCTTTCAATGGGACGCAGAAGAGCGTCGCTACCAAGGATTTAGTGACGTCACTGCTTATGCTGCACGCGTCGCGGCATCGGTTGGTGCGATGATGTCGATACTCATGGAAACGCGCGGAGCCAATGCACTGGCGCGTGCATGTGATCTGGGTGTGGCGATGCAGCTTTCCAATATTGCCCGCGACATCGGTGAAGACGCACGGGCCGGGCGCGTCTATTTGCCGCTCGATTGGCTGGCGGAGGAAGGTATTGATGTAGATGTGTGGCTTGCCGATCCCAAGTTCAATCCTGCGATCGGTCGCGTGGTCGGAAGGCTATTGGGGGAGGCAGACAAACTCTACTCACGCGTGGCAGCAGGTGTGGCGGTGCTACCGAAAAGCTGCCAGCCGGGAATCAATGCGGCACGCTACCTGTATTCGGAAATTGGTCGCGAGGTCGAACGAGCGGGAATGGATTCGGTAAGCCGTCGTGCGATTGTGCCATCGAAGGTGAAAGCGAAGCTATTGGCAAAAGCGCTCATCGGACCCCCACCATCGGCAAGCATCAACCTGCCGGTATTGGAAGAGTGCCGCTTTTTGGTCGACGCTGGGGCAATAGTTGCCGAGGAAATTCCTGCTACACAAAGCGCCTACGCTGAGCCTGAATGGTGGAATTTAGAGGCGAGGGTGGTGTGGTTGATTGAGTTTCTCAAGCGCATGGAGCAACTCGATCGTAAGCAGACGGGGAAGACGCAAGCCTGAATTAACATCGTCGCCCAAGCGAAACTCTCGCCGAGATGCGGGGAATCGGCCGCAGAGGCGTCACGGGTCTCTCTTGCGCTCGCGTTGCTTGTCCTGAGTTTCTAGCCTGAACATTTCATGGGGGCGGGTTCGAAAGCGGGCGAGTAGGTGAACAGGCGAGCGGTCTTTTGCCCGACCGAGCACAGCATCGCGGGCTATGCTTCGGCAGCAAGGCGGAACATTGCCGTCCAATCGCCCGAGAGCGAACCAGCCGCCCGCATCCACAGCAAAACAGAAACGAGCCAAATTGGTTTGCCCATCGCCCCGAGGCAACGTCCTGCTAAGCAACCGGCGACCCATGAAATACTCAGGCTAGACCGTACGCGGCTTGCAGCCTGCACAGCAGTTACCAAACATCACATTAGCGGGTTGAAATCAATTCAAGGGCAGTATCTTTCTCTGCGTACGGTCTTTCTCTACGCCGGAAGCATAGCAAGCCGAAGACAACCCTAATCGGTTAAGTAGCCGGATTCTTCGTCTCTTTTCATTCGATTGGACTGTACGTGCGTGTGTAGGATGTATGCACCGCAATGAATCAGCCAGAAGCAGGTGAACCAAACTTACGCTGCGTTGGTTCTATCTCGATGACATCGGAGCGAGTCGAACGAACAGCAAACGATTGAGTTTGTAAGAGATATCCTAAGGAGTTTCACATGCTAAACATCAACAACATGAAGGTGGGATCGCGCTTGGGGTTAGGCTTCGGCATACTCATCGTATTTAGTATCGTCATCGCCGCAATAAGTTGGAAGCAGTTAGCCGACAACTACGAGGCGATTGCCCTTTTGGCCAACGACCGCGCCGTGAAGGTGATTCAGGTCTATGACATCAAGGCGGGAGTCAACGCACAAGGGGAGGCAATTCGCACGATTGCCCTCATCAAGGGGGACGCCGTAGTCGAACGCGAGAGCAAACGGATTCGTGATGCCGCCGCCCAGAATGCCGAACGATTTGATCGCCTTGATAAAACCATCACCTCCGACAAGGGAAAGTCGTTTTTGCAAGCGACTGTCACGAAGCGCAGCCAGTTTCTCAGTGTGCGTGATCGGGCGATGGCCGCGGCGGTCGCGAAAGACTATGAAGGGATGGGCGCATTGATTGAGCGCGACCTCATGCCAGCACAGGTAGGCTATCTTGCAGCACTTGGTGATCTGATCGGGTATCAGTCCGAGCTCATGAACGCAAGTTACATCGAAACGCGCGACGATGTTCGCCGGACATTGTGGTTGTTATCCATCATGACGCTTACGTGCGCTGTCGTCGGTATCGTGATTGCTTGGCGCTTGGCACGCAGCGTGACAGCCCCCTTAGGCACCGCTGTTACGGTAGCGGATCGCATCGCAGACGGAGATTTGGACGTCGACATCACCGATGACCGCCGCGACGAACTTGGGCAATTGCTCCGGAGCATGAAAAGAATGCGGACGAGCCTGGCGAGAGTCGTCGGTACGGTACGTGAGAATGCTGAGAACGTGACGACCGCGAGTGCACAAATTGCCGCTGGCAATCAAGACCTTTCTAGCCGTACTGAACAGCAGGCGGCAAGCTTGCAGGAGACCGCCGCCTCGATGGAACAGCTTACGAGCACGGTGAAGCAGAATGCGGAAAACGCGCGCACGGCAAATCAACTGGCGCAGTCTGCTTCGACAGCGGCCGCAGCGGGTGGCCAGACCGTCGGTGAGGTCGTCACAACGATGGAAAACATCTCGGCCAACAGCAGGAAAATGGCCGACATTATTGGCGTGATTGACGGCATCGCGTTTCAGACAAACATTTTGGCGCTGAACGCCGCTGTCGAAGCCGCTCGTGCAGGAGAGCAAGGGCGCGGCTTTGCGGTCGTGGCGACGGAAGTACGCACGCTAGCACAGCGAAGCGCGGACGCGGCAAAAGAAATTCGCACGCTCATCAGCCAATCGGTTGAACGCGTTGCGGCCGGCAGCAATCTTGTTCAGGCGGCGGGCACGGCGATGCAGGATATTGTGAGCCGCGTAACGCGGGTGACCGATTTGATCGGTGAAATTACGCATTCGGCGGCTGAACAGAGCAACGGCATTGAGCAAGTTAACCTGGCAGTCTCGCAAATGGATCAGGTAACACAGCAGAATGCTGCTCTGGTTGAGGAAGCCGCCGCCGCCGCAAGCAGCCTCAAAACGCAGGCCGGTGAGCTTGTTCAGGCGGTCGCTGTCTTCCAGCTAGCGCAAGAGCGAGGTATTGGCGGCGCGGAGCATCCAAGCGCAGCGCGGGACGCCGCACTGTCTGGGGCGCGTCCACTCGCATGGAGCGCGAACTGATTAGATCAGCGCCTAATTCGCCCCGCTACAGTCCGTGCCGAGTTCAGCACGCCTATGGGAATAACTGGGAAAAGGCGTCGAACGCAAACGACGCCTTGACGAACAGTTCATCGTTGCGCGTGTTGAAGTTGGCACCGGGCACATGCGTTCTCGTCGTGCTGAGCCCAATATAGAGGCTCGTGCCTAGGCTGCGCCGATGGCCGTAGACAACGGACAGTGTCTCCGTCTTTTCGAACGGTGAAACGGGGGACTGAAACAACGAGGGTGCGCGGCGAACACCGCTGTATTGGTAGACGGTACGCAGGTCATCCGTAGCACTGATGTTGTAAATTGTGGTGAGTTGTAGCCCACGTTCCTTGAGGATTGTTTTCGAGCCCACCACGTCATTCTTGCTATTTACGACACCCTCTTCCAGTTGCGGCGAGAACGCCAGTTTCTCCGCAAGGCGAAATTTTGCGGATGCGGTAAGCAAGTAACCACGCCCCATACGATTGTTGGCGACATCACCGCGATCACCTGTAACGAGTTGTACAGAGTAATTTGAGAGCCACGTCCCCGGCGCACCGTCGGCATTCAAGCGAATTTGCGTGCGATCCCATGTTGGCCCTTCAGGGAGATAGCGCACCTTTTGCTCAGGCCGTAGTTCAACGTTGAAGTTGTGTTTGTTTATCGACATCGATACACCGAGCTGATTGAAGTTTAAGACGCCATTGCCCGACACATCATGCTTTCGAAGAAGGTTGAAGTATGGCGATATCGACGTAAATCCACCGACTTCACGAAACGTGCGTTTGATTTCGTGGTAGGTCTCCTCTACTCCAACCTGAGTGGTGAAGCCGTTATCAGTGCGAAAGTCTCTGCCGCTGCGGCTCAGCAATCCATAGTAGTACCAATTGGGCCCGCTCCACTCGGCGTTCACGTAGCCGCTGTAGCCGTCGCGCTGCGTGGTTCCTGGCGCATAGTTGCGTTCATCAAGGGTTCGTGAAAACAAGCCACTTCCTGCAATGCGGAGTTCGCTTCGGGGTCGCCAAACAAAGTCCGCACCACCGACCTGATTAGTCATTTCTTTTCCGGCCGCATTCTTCTCATAGCGGCGATCTGTCAGCGTCACCCCTAGCGTTGTCGTATCGGAGTGGATACGCCCGCGTGCAATCGTTGCTTGCGAGGCTGAATCCTGTACCGCAAAGCGTGTGCGGTAGGCACCGGGAATCAGAATGAAGCCGCCGCCTTCATCGTGCACCGTGAGCACCGAAACATCACTTGACCCATCGCGTTTCGTCAGGCGCGCCCCCCATGCCGGATCCGTGATCGAGCGTGTGTAGATTTCGCTTTGCGGTGCGGTCAAGATGTCGGCACCTTCCAGAAAAAAAGGACGTTTTTCCTGTAGAAACAACGCGAACTGGGCATTCGCGGCCAGTTGCGGGGTATCGAGTTCAACCTGGGAGAAGTCCGGATTGATAGTGGCATCAAACACGAGGTCTGCTGTGGGACGAAACTTTACGTCGAGGCTCGCGATAAATTTATCCTTGCGCGAAGACGCGGTGGCACCAGAGTTGTTCTCCGCCTCGCGTGTTTTGCGATAGGTCACATTGGGCGTCAATGTGAGCTCCCGACCGGCCTCGATCCCACCCATACCATCCAAGCTTTGCGCATAGCAGAGCCAGCAGCTGCGTCCTAGCGGGATTTGGGCGTTTGCCAGACGATAGGTGTCATCACGGCTAAGCCCACGCACAACGAGGAGAGACCATGTTTGGGGCGTCGGTGTTGTATGCCGCAACGATATATAGGGGATGCGCAATACCGCCATCCATCCGGTGTTAGTACGTTGCGAACGCGCAGTCCACTGAAAGTCGGGGGAATAATCCTCGGTCTGCGATGCTTCATTGAATATGCCGTCTCCTATCGCGCCCGCAGCGTTCACCTGAAAAAACTGTGCGAACTTACGATTGCCAATGGGGTCAAGATAGACTGTGAAGAAGTCTTGTCCATCCATCGCTTTGTCGCGTTGTGCTGGGGCGGCATTGATCCGCGCCGAGTCACTATCCGTGGCGACCAGTCGAATGTAGAACGCTTTGTTAGACAGCAACACGCTCGCCGTGGTGGGGTAGACACTCTCGCGTTCACGAGGTTGTGTTTCAAAAAACCGGCTAATTACGGGCGCTCGGTCCCAAATACTGGGGTCGAAGATGTTGTCGCCACTAAATGCGCTGTCGAGCCTGATTTGTAATGCGCTGACTGGGGGAATGCGCCGGTCCTCCTGCGCAAACGATGAAACCCCGAAACACATCATTGTTGCCGATAGGAATGTTGCGCTGAGGTGCGTTATCAATCGGAGAAGCCTTCGAGGTGGCCACGGATAAGCGTTTCTCGGGACGCGTCCTGTATTAGAGTCGGTGCTTCGCATGTTGGCCTTTGGTCTTGTAAATCCGGTAGCGGATTAGCCCGTTAAACCTGACTGCCCGCTACTTCCATTGATTTACATGATGATCAGCACAGCAGCACAGCACCAGAGGCGTGTGGACGAATCGCGCCAAACTGCACACCAGAGGCCTACTTTGGGCAAATACTCCCATCCAGCTGCTGGTTTTTCTCTTATCTGCCGCGAAGGCTTTGGGCGTGATCGGGATGTTTACAGACTAGAAAAGGTATGCTGAGGCTGACGAAAGCCCACGCGCTGGTGCGTGGAGCTCCCCCGCGAACGCAGATGAATTTGCAGAAAAATCGCATTTATTAGATCATTTACCGCGCTTCGTCGCGTCGCCACCCGCCAGACGTCGCTTTGTCGTATGCTCTGAGAGTTGGTCATGAGGCGCGCGCTATCGCGGCGGATGGGTGATTGGATTCTTGCCTGACCGAGCCGTGGATTGCCAGAAATGCTGCGGGGGTAGGCCGGAAATTACAGTCTACTCGCGCGCTATCAAACTTACAGCTCGCCTCGCGAAACTATGTTATCTAGGGCTAAACGTTTGTGATCCTCAGTGCGCCTCACATTATCCAGAGCGAAGCCCGTGAAACATTCGGCGTGACCATGACAAACCTCTTCAACCGCATTCCGCTTCATAGGGTCGATACCGGCTACTTGGCTGGGCTTTCGTCCCATCAGGTTATCGTCGTGTTCGCGCTGGGAACACTCAGCGCGTTCGGCTACGTGTTCGCGAATATTTTTTGCCGAACGTCCTGGGTTGAAGTCTGGGCGTTGTGCAGCGCGGCGGCATTGGCGTTGCTGCTGGCCTTTGTGACTGCCGGAAATCTGAACCTTCGGCATCTCAATAGAAACGCCTGCCGCATCATTGCGATGCTTTTCGTCGCCCCGCTTTGCGCATTTGTACTCCTAGTTGGCACAAATGAGTGGAGCTTCGAGACATTTATGCGATCCAGGAGCGCGACTTATGGCTGGCGTATCTTGACGTTGACGGCTGTCACGGTGGGGGTGACGGCGGCATTGGTCGCGATGCTGTTGGAAAACCTGCGCGCAGCAGAACGCAAGGCGCTGCAAGTCGAGCTCGAAAAGAAAACTTTAGAGAGTGAAGCGCTGGCCGCACAGATGCGACTCATGCAAGCACAAGTGGAACCGCATTTCCTGTTCAATACGCTCGCGAACGTGCAGCAGCTGATCGAAGATAACTCGCCCACGGCATCGACGATGCTTTCAAGCCTCATCGCCTACTTGAAGGCGGCGGTGCCGCAAATGCGTACTGACCTGACTACGCTCGGGCAAGAGCTGGCAATGGTCGGCCACTATCTTTCGATCATGCAAATGCGCATGGGCAGTCGGCTTCGCTGGTCCCTCTCGCTTCCCGCTGACTTGGCGAAGTGTAAGATACCACCGCTGATCGTCATTACGCTAGTAGAAAACGCTGTGCAACATGGTATCGACCCAATGGAACAAGGTGGCGATGTGAGCGTTGTTGCTCGCACTCAGGATGATATGATCGAGATTAGCGTGTCGGATAACGGCAAGGGTACCTTCGGCGCAGTGCGTGATGGATTTGGCCTCAGCAACGTGCGTGAACGGCTCCTGACGCTGTGGGGGGCGCGCGCTGCGTTGCGCATTACGCCGAATCCGAGCGGCGGTACCGTTGCCAGCATTTTGATTCCGCGCGCGGAGCTGTCAACCACTGCCTCTGCGGCCTAAGCGTCAGCACTATGATTCCCGCCAATCCGACCGCTATTATTGCCGACGATGAGCCTCTACTGCGCGCACGGCTAGTCTCGCTTCTCTCGATGACATGGCCCCAGCTCACCATCCTGCCACAGGCACAGAATGGACGCGAGGCCGTGGAGTTATGTGAAACACATCGCCCAGATATTGCATTTCTCGATATTCGTATGCCACTGATCTCCGGCATCGACGTTGCGCGCATGTTGCCACCCTCCACGCGGGTTGTTTTTGTAACCGCCTACGATGAGTATGCGGTGCGTGCCTTTGAGGCGGGTGCGGCGGACTATCTGATCAAGCCAATCGAACCCGCCCGCCTTAGCGCAACGGTTGATCGACTGAAGGCATCACTACATCAAGCCTCGATCAAGAGCCGTGACATGGAGGCGTTTCTCGCGGAGTTATCTGCCAAGATTCGCCCAGAACAGCCAAAGTTCTTGGAATGGATACGTGCCTCGGTTGGCCAGCGCGTGAAGCTCATTCACGTCGACGATATCCTCTACTTTCGTTCCTACGAAAAATATACCCGTGTTGTCACTTCAACGACAGAAGTCTTGATACGGCGATCTATCTGCGACCTCCTGGGCGAGCTGGAGCCCAAGCGATTCGTACAGATTCAGCGGGGGTCGATAGTGAATCTGCACGCGATCGATCATGTTGAGCGCACCGACGCGGACTGGTTGTTGTTGCACGTGAAGGGCGTCAATGAAGCATTGCGAGTTAGCCGGAACTTCGTGCACTTGTTCAGGCAGATGTAGCATCGGTTGCCACTGCGGATGCTTCCACACTTCCCACTGCCATTCAGCATGCCAAGCGCATTTGCTCATAACGCCTCGCTATCGCCGACATTTCGCATTTCGGGTGCTTACCCCTCTGATAGCAAATTTGCCACAGACTAAATGCGGGGTGACTGATTTTGGTGCGGCGGATGTGTGAGATTATCTTTGTACCAACCTACATCAAGTGTTGCCACTTCCCCAAAGGTCGCTTTGTGTTTGATCGACAGCCAAATTATTTGTGAGGCGGTGAAGGTCATGGTCCAGAAGGGTAGCGGATCGCGCCAAGACCAGGTGACATCTTTTGCTCGGATGAATTTATTGAGTAGTGGGAAAAAGCTGGAGGTGAACATCGCTTTTTGCACTTCAGTCAGGCAAGGATAGAACTGCTGTAATAAAATCTCGTCGCGAAAGGCTATGTCGCCTGGTGTCATGGTCGGGCCGATTACAGCTTGGGCCAGATCGTCGACATAAATAAAGTGTGCGCCGCTGGTGGCACGTGGGTTACACTCAATGGCATGCACATGGCCTTCAGCGTCTTGGATAAAGTCAAAAGAAATAAATCCTGTGAAATTGAGCGCCTTAACAAATTGGTTTACCCATTGTTGTATAGCGATGTTGCCCGGGTGCGATTCGGCGATGCGCTCGAACGCGACCGCGACCGAGCCTGACATCACCGCGCCTCGGTAGACGACCGTGGTGAGCACAACTCCCGAGTGAGTGATGGAAAAGGTACTGAGCACGTTACCCTTTACCCAGTGCTGCACAATCATCGGTGCGGCAGGATCAGCGGCTGGCAATGTGTCGCCGCGCTGATGAAAGGTCACACCGCGTCCGGAACATGAATAAATGGGCTTGCTGATGTAGTCACCCGCAGCGGCGATTTCCAAAGCGCGTTCTTCGGCCAGCAGCGCCGTTTCTGGGGCGCTGACGCCAATCTCGCGGCAAACATCGATGAAGGTCCGCTTGTTGTGCAAGCGCAGCAATAGCGCAGATGGCATTGCGTACAGAGTCACCCCAGCGGGCAGGCGATCACGGAGAAATGATAGATGCAAGATTTCCTCAGACACCGGGACCACTAGTGTCACACCTTCCCGCCGGATGATATCGGTGAGCTCCGCCAAGTATTTTTCGCGGTCAGTGTTAGGAGCGACGAGCCGATATGTCTTTGCCGGCACATTGGACATGCGCGTGAGATGCCATGCAAACGGCTCGGCAACAATGACACGCCAGCCGAGTCTGTGAAAGCTGCGCGCGATGTCGAGACACTTGGGTAGTCGGCCTAAGGTGATGAGCACCGATTTGTTTGATTCGCTCATGGTCGCTTACTCACACTGAGCATGATCTGCTCCTTCGGTCGGGTGGTCAGCCGGGCTACCGGGCGCACTGTTTCTGCGTTTAACGCGGTGAAATCGAATCTTCGAACGAGGCGTGCCATGATAAGGGTGGCTTCGGTGGTGGCAAATGACGCGCCGACACAAACGCGCGGGCCAAGCCCAAACGGAAGATAAGCACCGGCGACCAACTCGCCTTCGCGTTCTAGGCTGAATCGGTCTGGGTCAAACACGTTGGCATTTTTCCAGTAACTTTCATTGCGATGAATTGTCCATGGAGAGATCATAATCATTGCGCCACGTTTGACGTTGAATCTACCAATTTTGGTCGCGTGCAGAGCGACGCGAGGGATAAAGGTAATCGGCGGGTACAAGCGAATGGTCTCGCGGAATACATTGCGCGTGAAGGTGAGGCTGCGGATATGTTCAAAGCCGACCTCGCCGTCGCCGACCACGCGGTCAATCTCGGTACGCATACGCGCAACGATCTTTGGTTGCTGGGTCAGAATAAAAAAAACCCAAGTTAGCGCACTTGCCGAGGTCTCGTGTCCGGCCAAAAACATCACACCGAGCTGGTCGATCAGTTCGTCGCGGCTAAAAGTCTTGCCTGTTTCTGCATCGCGGGCGTTGATGATTTCAGTGCAGATATCATTCGGAGGGACGGCCTGTTTTTGATGCGTAGCAAGCATTTCTCCCAGCAACTTGCGAATATGTCGGCACGCCGCCTCGACTTCCGGTGTCTGCGGAACCGGCGACCATGCTGCATGAAAGATAAGCCGTTTCCATTCAACTTGGGCAACACTGCGTTCGAACAAGGCAAAGGCGTCAAACACTTCGCGCGAGGCCTGCGTGTCGAACGATGTTGAGAACACAGTGCGGCAGATAATGTCGGCGGTGAGGTGGCTCATCGCCATATCAAGTGAGAACGCTTTGCCGCTGGCCGCCAGTTTTTCGAGTTCGGCTTCATATGCGGCTACCCCAGCCGCCATCGCGGGAAACGCTGCGCCCAGCCGCATATGTGAAAAGGTTGGGTCAACCATGCGCCGTTGTCTCCGCCATTCATCCCCGCTTGAGACAAAAATCGAATTGCCGACCAGAGGCGCAAGTGCATCCACCATCAGGTCATTTTTTGGGTAGTTGTCAGTAGGGTCGAGGAGAATCGGTTTATACAGTTGCGGATCGTTAACAATCAGTGTTTGACGTCGTGAATAACCCAGATGTCCAACTGGCATCCGGTAGGCGTCAGCAGGTAGCAGACTGAGCAGATCGCCGTCACCTTGCATGATCAGCCTTAGCAGAGATATGATCGGAGACAGCGCTTGTGGTCTTGGTGGCGTGTAGGTGGGGTGCGATGCGGTTTGGTCCGACGCCGGATTGTTCGATGTTTGTGCAGTCATCGGCAGGTGTTATAACGTTTATCTGTGCCACGCGAAACAACCACACGCGACAAAATTGTATTGATACGGCTATGCTAGCTTGAATATTGTATGCGGGCGCGTTCGGGCACCGCCGAGTGGGCGAGCGTTTTTTCGCCTGACCGACCACAGCATAGCGGGCGAGGCTGGGGAAAAGGGGGGAAAAGTGCCGTCCGGTCGGTCGAGAGCAAACGTGCAGCGCGCCCCATGGCAAAAGAGGAACCAGCCAAATCGGTTTGCTAATCGATCAGTTCCATCGCCCTTCGAAGCAGCGGGCGACCCATGAAATGTTCAGGCTAGTGTAAATTCTGGGTTGCAGGAAGAATGAGTGGCGCAATTTGGCGCGCCCCGCCGTTACTAGATCGTCGAGCTCTCTTCTATGACCATCCTTGACTTGTTTCACTTCTTTGTTGCGGCGCACGTTGTTACCGGTGCAGTGGGTCTCGTACTGTTTTGGGTACCGGTGATTTCCAAGAAAGGTGGCGATGCACACAAACGGGCAGGGCGCATCTTTAATTGGTCGATGATAGCGACGGGCGTCTTGGCGATATTGATGAGCCTGTGTACGGTCTACGATCCGTTGGGCACCCACCCACATCTGGAGAATCATGCGGTTTTCGGCAATCCTGCCCTGGTGAAAGCGATTTTCGGCTGGATGATGTTGGGTCTCGCCATTATGACCATCAATCTGACTTGGTATGGTTGGCTGTGTGTGACTTTTCGCCGGGACCGCATCGCAAGCCGGGAGTGGCGCTCATTGTTGTTGCAGTTACTCACCTTTATCGCGGCGACCAATTGCGCCTGGCAGGGTTACCTGATCGGCCAGCCCTTAATGTTCGGAATGTCGTTTATTGGCTGGGCAACGGTGGCAACGAATCTGTTCTACCTATACCGGCCGAATGTTGGGCCAAGCGAGTGGCTGAAGGAACATGTGAAAGGCTTGGTTGGAACCGGTATTTCTGTCTATACGGCTTTCTTCGCCTTCGGCGCAGTGCGGACAGTCCCGCAACTGGCACTCCATCCCGTGTTATGGGCGATTCCTTTGACTGTTGGACTTGTGATCATCGTCTATCATCACCGTCGGTTGTCGCAGCCTTTGAAGCAAATGACTAACAGCCCAGTCAGTCCAGCCAGCGGCACATGATGTCGCTTGCGGTCTCTTTTGGGGATTGGCAGTTCGCGTGACGGCCAAGCGTGTGCTGGTGATTGGCGCGGGAATGGGCGGGCTTGCCGCTGGCGTTGATCTTGCGCGGCAAGGGTTCGACGTTGAGGTGCTTGAGCGCGCCGCCACGCCCGGAGGCAAGATGCGCGAGGTAAAGGTTGGCGAGTCCTATGTCGACGCGGGGCCGACGGTGTTCACGATGAAGTGGGTATTCGAATCACTGTTTCGCGACGCTGGTTTGAGGCTCGAAGATTTTTTGGAATTGCAAACCGCAAGCATCCTAGCTCGCCATGCTTGGCGCGGGGCTGGACAAACCAGCAGCCGTCTCGATTTGTTTGCGGATGTGGAAGAGAGCGTTGCCGCAATTGCGGCCTTTGCCGGTAGTCGTGAGGCTGACGGATACCGCGCGTTTTGCAAACACGGCGCGGACATTTATCAAACCCTACGCGATACCTATATGGCTGCCCAACGTCCGTCGCCGTTTGAACTCGTGCGGCGGGTCGGCTTTGGCAATCTAGGTGCCATGTGGCGCACGGCACCAATGAGAACTCTGTGGGCGGAGCTCGGCAACTACTTTCAAGACGGGCGGCTGCGCCAGTTGTTTGGTCGTTACGCGACTTATGTCGGCTCTTCTCCCCAGTTTGCGCCGGCAACGCTGATGTTGATCGCACATGTTGAACAGCAGGGCGTCTGGATTGTCAAAGGCGGCATGCGACGGGTGGCCGACGCGTTGCAGGAAATTGCCGAAAAAAACGGCGCACGCTTTCGCTTCCACGCCCATGTGGAGGAAATTCAAGCTACCAGGGGCAGGGTGACGGGGGTGCGCCTGGCTGGGGGGGAAATCCTCGCGTGTGACGCGGTGGTTTTTAATGGTGACGTTTCGGCACTTGGCAGCGGGCTACTGGGCGCGCCTGTCATCGAAGCCGCCAAGCCAATTGCGCGTAAGGATCGTTCGCTGTCCGCAGTGACATGGTGCGTAAGCGCAAAAACGCGCGGTTTTCCGCTACATCACCATAATGTGTTTTTTGCCGAAGATTACTTGGAAGAGTTTGATGCGATATTCCGACGTCGCGCGGTGACAGCCGCGCCGACAGTTTACGTTTGTGCGCAAGACCGTACCGACGCCGCAGTTGATCAGCATATTGAGCGCGATAGTGACCGTATGTTGGTGTTAATCAATGCGCCGGCAGATGGCGATGTGGCGCCACTTTCGGATGTGCAGATCGCGGAGCTTAAAGAAAGCACCTTTGGACTCATGCGTCAGTGTGGCTTGGAGTTGGAGATGGAAGGCATGTCCTGTGTCACCACGGCACCTGAGGACTTCAACGCATTATTTCCAGCGACCGGTGGTGCTCTTTATGGCCGGGCAAGTCATGGCTCGATGGCAAGTTTTGCAAGACCGAGCGCGACCAGCGATATTCGCGGGCTGTACTTGTCCGGCGGTTCGGCACACCCCGGTGCCGGCATCCCAATGGCAACCATTTCTGGCAGACTTGCAGCGCAACGCGTTGTTGCGGATCTCGGCAACTAACACCCTACTTCCTGACTAATGGGAGCAATAGTTGCCGCTTCAAAGGTGAGACGTGATGAACGGTGAGAGTGTCGGTATCATTGAGCTAATCGCCTTCTTTGGCATCGCGCTAGCACTGCTCGGGCGCGAATACTGGGCACTGAATCGTGACAAGAAACGCGCTGCTGAAGAAAAACGCAGGCATCAGCAAGCCCAACAATCGCCCACTAAAGGTCAGCGTGGCTAACGCCGTCGCGGCATCTTAAAGGGTAACAGGCACTGTACCCAGCGCGAACCGAAGCGCTCGAGCGAGAGACTTTCCTGCACCGCGATCATTGGCTCTTTGTTGACGACAGACCGAACCACTGACCGTGCGTAAAAAGGGGTGTCTTCGACGGTCTTCACAACGGTGGCCCTCGCTTCGTCGTCACAAGCCGTGGCGCGTTTGATGCGCCAGCCGGTGGTTGGAAGTGCCTGATGGGGTGGTGGGGTGAAGTCGCTCGTCGCAGCTTGGGCGGGAGCGGGTACGCTGAATTCCTTCGCAAGCGTCAGTCGCGTTCCATCTGTACGGTGAACATCATAGACGACGAAGGTAGGTGCGGATGCTTTGTCTGGTTCGGGATCGTTTGCCGGGGCAGTCGTGTGTTTTCCGCGGGACCAATCCCATCGCACAAAAGCGCTTTCAAGCGGTGCGCTCCCGTGGTTAGAGTCGACGTAGGCTGCTCCTTGCCACGCGAGCTTTGGTTCACTCATCTCAACGCGCACCCGCGCGAGCGGCGCAATAGGGCGCCAGTGATGTCGTGCATCGGCGTCGAGTGGGTAGGCTTCATGCCAAATTGCAAGCGGCTCAACAATGACAAGGCCGCGTAGTCTGGCCGGTATGGGCAGCGAAATTTCGTCGATCTTGATGATTAGCTTTGCACCATCCCACAACATTGTGCTCGGGCCCACTCGAAACGACGCATCGCTGACGACAACGTGACGGCGAGCGCGTTCAGTCATCGCCCAGCGATGGCCGTGGGTCGGCGCACTTGGCAGGTGCGGAGCAAGCCCGTCATACAACGCAATGTTGATGGCGCAGTGTTCCTGCGGCGAGGCCCCTCCGGGGCGTTGGCGTGCCCAGGCGTAGTAGGGTGAAAACACACTGCCGATGAAGGCGATGATCGTCAGTCCGTAGCGGCCATCGTCGCTCAGGGCATCGACGTACCACCATACATAGCCGTCGCGATCTACTCTTTCGGTGAATAACGGGCCACCGTTTTGAGTGGAAAGACGCTTTGTGCAGTCGGGTATTGGATCCGTCGGGAAATGTGTCACAAAAAATTGACGTTCTGGAATTTGAGGTGTATCTTACGCTGAGTATGTCATGTTTAGTTGACAGTCTGCAGCTGTTACGTGCTGAAGTGTTGGCAGAGCGGCAAAGATAGTGGAAGTACATTACTTGAGAAAGTGACTTAATCTAACCTTAACTTGGATTGGGGTACGGCAGATGACAACAAATGAGCAAATTGAGCTGGCGATGGCGAATACGATCGAGCATACCCTTGAAGCCGCTTTAAGCGCTGCATTGACAGAAGATGCGCCGCCGTTGCTGGCGCAGGCGATGCGCTATGCTGTTTTTCCGGGTGGTGCGCGAATTCGCCCTCGCTTGAGCTTGTCTGTTGCCTGCGCCTGTGGCCAAGACGATCCGGCCGTTGCCTGCGCTGCCGCCGCGGCGATCGAACTTATGCATTGTGCATCGCTGGTGCACGATGATTTACCCTGCTTTGACGACGCCACGACGCGGCGCGGAAAAGCCTCCGTACATCGGGCATTTAGCGAGCGCCTAGCGGTACTGGCGGGGGATGCCCTGATCGTATTGGCGTTCGAAAGCTTGGCACGTGGAGCCGCATCGAAGCCCGCGCGTTTGGCTACACTCGTGGGCATTCTGGCAAGTTCAGTAGGGATGCCACTAGGAATATGTGCGGGCCAAGCGTGGGAGAGTGAACCGATGGTTTCGCTTTCACGCTACCAGCAAGCCAAGACTGGCGCGCTGTTTGCCGCTGCCACCATGGCTGGTGCGGCCGCAGCCGGGCATCGCGCCGAAGATTGGCGGATGCTGGGAGAACGGCTCGGCGAGGCTTACCAGGTTGCTGACGATATTCGGGATGTTGCCGGCAGCGAGAAAGAACTCGGCAAACCGATTGGTCAGGACTTTGCCTTGGGTCGCCCAAGCGCCGCCCGCGAGTTAGGTATTGAGGGTGCAATCGCCAGACTGGATTACCTGATCACCGGAGCCCTGGCGTCAATTCCCCCCTGCCCGGGTGCCAACGAGCTACGCGCGCTGATTCAGCAGGAAGCAGATGGTTTGCTACCGGTTGGGTTACAGCGCTGCGCAGCCTAGTCGAGACCCTGCGGCTTCTTGCCTTTGTCGATGGTGCCATTAGTGTCATCAGGGAGCCCTGAGTCGACTTGGATTGGTGCAGTACGCGATTGGTTCGCCGCATGCCGTAACGCATTACTCACCAATTCGCGTTTTCAGTATTGGGCGACGCGTTTTCCGCTCACGCAGCGGTTGGCAAATCGCCGCGCTCGCGCCGTGTTCGACCTCGTCGCAGGATTCGTATACTCTCAGATTATGCTGGCCTGTGTGCAGCTAAGGGTGTTTGAATACCTAAAGGATGGGCCAATCGATTCGATCACGCTCGCTGGCAAGATTGGTCTTGATCGTGAAGCCACTGAGCGGCTACTGGATGCCGCAATTTCTCTGCGGCTCGTCGAGCGACGCAATCGGCACCGATTCGGCCTCGGGCCGCTCGGTGCGCCGATTGTCGGTAACGTTGCCATTCGGGCGATGATCGAGCATCACGCGATGGTCTACCGTGATTTGCATGATCCAGTAGCACTGCTGCGGGGTGAACGTCCTGAAACAGCGCTCGCTGCGTACTGGCCGTATGCGGGTGCCGAATCGCCCAATACACTTTCCGATGATCGTGTGGCGGCCTATACCGCACTAATGTCGGCTTCGCAGCCGCTGGTGACCGAAGAAATCCTCGATGCATATTCGTTTTCCGGGCACCGACGCCTACTTGATGTTGGCGGTGGCGACGGTACGTTCTTGAGTGCAGTAGGTAAACGTTATCCGCATTTGGAACTGGTGTTATTTGATCTACCAGCCGTTGCTGAACGTGCTCGCGCGCGTTTTGCCAGTATTGGGTTGGGTGATCGTGCTCAAGCTTTCGGCGGGGACTTTCTAGCCGATTCCTTGCCCAGCGGTGTCGACGCCATCTCACTGGTACGTGTGATCCACGACCACGATGACGAGCGGGTTCGGCGCATCTTGGCGGCTGCAAGAAACGCGATCTCGCCGGGCGGCATTGTTGTGATTGCAGAGCCAATGGCGGCGACGCCGGGCGCAGAGCCGATTGGTGATGCTTACTTCGGGTTCTATCTGCTTGCAATGGGGCGAGGCCGCGCGCGAACTCCGGCACGTCTTGCCAACTTACTTATCGAGGCTGGTTTTGAGGCACCACGCTTGATCCCGACAAGAATTCCCCTGCAAACTAGGCTAATGATCGCTCGTAAAGGCGTAAACGAGGCTGCCAGCGCGATAAAAAAGTCCTGTTGATTCAAATGGTAACGTTACTTTACGATCAACTGTATAGAAAACTTGACATACATAAGTGTCAGAGTATTATGACATTTGTTGCGCAGGTGTGTTTTGCCTGTGACCGACGCTACCCCCAAGTCGGAGAACTTGAGTGAATCAGACCAAAGCCGTTGTGTTGGAGCAACCGGAGCAACTTGTTATCAGTCGTTTGGCGCTGGATGCTGCTGGCGATCTCGATGTTGTTGTTGATATCGATTGGAGCGGTATTAGCACCGGGACAGAACGATTGCTATGGTCTGGCCGTATGCCTGCTTTTCCGGGCATGGGATATCCGTTGGTACCGGGTTATGAGTCGGTTGGGACGGTCGTACAGGCGGGGAAAGCATCTGGATTGGAGGAGGGCGATTGCGTCTTTGTGCCGGGCGCGAAATGCTTCGGCGATGTAAAGGGACTGTTCGGCGGCACAGCGCAGCGCGTGGTCTTACCGGGCGCACGAGCGCTACAAATTGATCGCGGGCTCGGTGAAAATGGCGTTTTGTTAGCACTCGCTGCAACTGCTTACCATGTGACGTCCGGCGTTCCCGCCATCCAACCTGAGCTGATCATCGGTCATGGCGTGTTGGGACGCGTGCTCGCAAGAATTGCGGTTTTGCATGGGGGCAATCCAGTGGTTTGGGAAACCAATGCCGAGCGCCGCTCAGGTGGGCGTGGGTATGAGGTCATTGATCCTTCTACCGATAACAAGCGCAACTACAAGTCAATCTGCGACGTCAGCGGTGATTGCAATATCCTCGACCTACTCATTTCACGCATGGCACCTGGCGGCGAGATTATCTTGGCCGGTTTTTATGATGAGCCGATGTCGTTCATTTTCCCGCCGGCCTTTATGCGCGAAGCACGCATACGTATTGCCGCGCAATGGCAACACTCCGATTTGATCGCCGTCAAAGAACTGAGCGAATCCGGTCATCTCTCCCTCGATGGCCTTATTACACACCAATCACCGGCAGACGATGCCAGCACTGCCTATAGAACCGCATTTAGCGATCCACGCTGTTTGAAAATGATTCTCGACTGGAGAGATGCATGAGTGAAGCCGCCGAAACAACAACCTCACCGGTAAAGATTATGAAGGCCAACTTGCGGGCAGAAGCCGCAATTGAGCCGGATGCTGTGGCCACAGGTCCCGTCACAAAGACCACTCAGATCATCGCTATCTACGGTAAAGGCGGCATCGGTAAAAGTTTTACCTTGGCCAACCTCTCATACATGATGGCGCAACAGGGCAAAAAAGTTCTGCTCATTGGTTGTGACCCGAAAAGCGATACCACATCACTGCTGTTCGGTGGCAAGGCCTGCCCGACCATTATTGAAACCTCTTCGAAGAAAAAATTGTCCGGCGAAGCCGTCCAGATTGGTGATGTTTGTTTTAAACGTGACGGCGTATATGCGATGGAACTCGGTGGACCGGAAGTTGGTCGCGGTTGCGGCGGACGCGGCATCATTCACGGCTTTGAAAATCTTGAGAAGTTAGGCTTTCACGAATGGGGATTCGACTACGTTTTGCTTGATTTCTTGGGGGACGTTGTTTGTGGTGGGTTTGGATTGCCGATCGCGCGCGATATGTGTCAGAAGGTGATCGTTGTCGGGTCAAACGATTTGCAGTCGCTGTATGTGGCGAATAACGTTTGCAGCGCGGTCGAGTATTTCCGTAAGCTGGGTGGTAACGTTGGTGTTGCCGGCATGGTGATTAACAAAGACGACGGTACCGGCGAAGCGGCGAAGTTCGCTGAAGGTGCGGGTATCCCTGTCCTCGCGGCGATTCCGGCGCTCGATGATATTCGTCGTAAATCGGCA
>JBEILF010000025.1:0-24007 GCA_040379385.1 Burkholderiales bacterium
ACATTCCCATGTTCTCAGTGGGATTTGTCGCCGCATTTGTATCGGACTTTATCGTGGTGCGTTGGCTGATCCGTTACGTCTCAACCCACGACTTTACGGCTTTCGGTTGGTATCGCATCGTCTTCGGTTTTGTTGTTCTCGCAACCGCCTACACGGGCGCGGTCGATTGGCGGGCGCACTATTGATCCGGCAACTAAATATGGAAAACCATTTCGGCCATCCCCGTTCCCGCGTAGGCGGGAACCCAATTTTATTTAACGCAGCAGATTCCGATATTAGGCTCCCGCCTTCGCGGCAGCGGGGTCTTCTTAATTATTCATATTTTATTGCCGGATCAATAACGTGAATACAAACCAGAACCCCTAATAAGCACGGGCTTTTTCAGCCGAATTTGCTTCAAGATGCCCGTCATTAGACGAGTTTGGCCTTAAGGTCCTGTTCTCCGCCGAGTGAACTGTCGTATCAATCCAAGCAATTGCTCCTCCTGATACGGCTTACCCATGTACTCATTCACGCCAAGCTCCAGCGCGTGCTTACGGTGTTTGTCTGCCGTGCGCGAGGTGATCATGATGATCGGGATGTGTTTGGTCTTGGCATCCGCCCGAACATTGCGCGCAAATTCAAAACCATCCATCCTCGGCATTTCAATATCAAGCAGGATCACATCCGGTGCGACATCTTGCAACTGCTGTAGTCCGTCAACACCGTCCTTGGCGCTTACCACTTCGAAATTTTCGCGCGCGAGCATTCGGCTGGTGATTTTCCGGACGGTAAGCGAATCATCGACCACCATCACCAATGGGTTAGTGTATGCAGGCTTTGCCGCCTCATCGGCCATAAAACCACCGTCTCGAGCGCTTCCGGCGATCACTTCGGCGAGTGATGGCCCGACCGGTACGAAAACTTCTGCTCCCTTTTCGGTGGTCGTCGAAGCGGCAGGGGTCGGGCTCGCTCCAGCAACCAAGGTGTTCGATGACGCTGGCTCGGCCAATGCGGCTGAGGCTTCGCGGAACACAAGTTGCACCGGATTCATGATCAACACAATTTGTCCTGAACCCAACACCGTCGCGCCGGCAATTCCGGGGATACGCGCAAGTTGCGGACCAATCGACTTCACGACAATCTCACGATTGCCGATGATGTCATCAACCTGCACGGCTGCCCGCTGCGCACCGCTTTTGGCAAGAAGCACAAACGCGCGCCGCTGTGCAGAGACCTTTGGTTTACCACCGAGCATGACCTCCATCGACCGAAGCGGATACTTATTGCCCTTCCAATCGATTTCGTTCATGTCCAACAATGGTTCGTAGTGTTTGCCCTTGAACTCTTGCACCTGCTCGATCATCACCGATGGAATCGCGTAGGTTACTTCTCCGACTTTCACCATCACCGCCTGGGTGACGGCCAGGGTTAGTGGCAAGGAAATGGTGAAGGTCGTACCGCGCCCAGGCAAAGACGAAACATTGATGCGACCACCGAGCGAAACAATTTCGTTTCTCACCACGTCCATGCCGACCCCGCGGCCGGATAGCTGTGTTACGACATGGGCCGTACTGAAGCCGGCGGCGAAGATGAACTGCGTCAACTGAGCATCACTCGGGGTGTCGTCTGCGGCGAGCATTCCCTTTGCGATGGCTTTTTCTCGGATCCGCACAAAATCAAGTCCGGCGCCGTCGTCGGCCAATGTAAGAATGACTTCATTACCGATTTGTCGGGCATCGATTGATATCTCGCCAATTTCGGGCTTACCCGCCTCGACACGCGCAGCCGGTAGCTCCAATCCATGCGCTATAGCGTTTCGCAGCAGATGTTCAAACGGCGCGGTGATTTTTTCCAGCAGTGATCGATCGATCTCGACACGCACACCGCGGAATTCAAGATTGGCTTTTTTGTCAAGCTCTTTCGCGGCCTGGCGGACCAATCGGTAGAAGCGATCTTGCAGGTTGCCGAGCGGTACCAAACGGACAGCCATCAGCCCCTGCTGGAGATCCCGGTTCAAGCGCGACTGCTGAAGCAGTGCCGCATCCGCTTCATCGATATTTTTTGCCAGCGACTGTTGCAGGGTCACAACGTCGTTCAAGCTCTCCGCCATGAATCGTGTCAACTCTTGCATCCGCGAAAAACGGTCAAACTCAAGCGGATCAAACTGCTCGCCTTGTGTCTCGGCCTCTTTAATGCGCGATTGAATCTGCGTTTCGGCCCCAATTTCGATTTCACGAAGCTGAATCTTCATACGCGAGACGTTGTCATTCAAGTCAAGCAACGCTTTTTTGAATGTCTGCAACTCCAGATCGACGCGCGAACGGGCAATCGCCAACTCGCCAGCCTCGTTAACAAAACGGTCGATCAAATCTGCATTTACACGCAGCAGCGCATGACGATCGCGCCCCTCCAACTTTTCGCCCTCCGCAACAATATCGGCGCGAGCGGCGGCGATTGCTACCAGCGGCGAGCGCAAATTTCCAATATCCGCAACTGCAAAATTTGCTTTAGGCGAAATATCGATGGTGGGCGCGAGATCGCCTGCGGCCAAACTGTCGAGCGCGCCATTAAAGCGGTCCAACCGGTCGTCTATCGCATCAAAGTCTTGTGGCTTTGGTTCGATGACGCGGTCCATATCGATGACACGGGTTTCCATGGCATGCGACAGTTCGCCAAGTCGCATCAGACCGGCCATTCGAGCCGAACCCTTGAGCGTGTGCAGATGGCGCGCAAGTTCGGCGACGGGGGCGTGGTTTGCCGGCGCAACGCGCCAACGACGCAGTGCGTCACCAACCAGCGGCATTATTTCGCGCGCTTCCTCCAAGAAGATCGGCAACAGGTCGGGGTCAATATCATCCTTTAACGCGCGCCGGTCTTTGCCTGATTCAAACTGCTCAGGCTCGGCATTTTTCGCGGCAGGCGTATCAAAAGACGCTGCGGCATCGAGCGCAGGCTTGGCGACTGTCGGTGGATTGATCGAAGCGAAATAATCGATTGCGGTTGCCGCGCTCGGGGGCGCTGGGTTGAATGCCATCTGCGGGGCAGAATCTGCCCCCGCGTCTATGTTCGGAAGTACTCCATCGGGCGGTGCCACAGCGGCGGTAGATGAGTTTTGCTCGTCAACAGTTTCAGTTGCCCCCCCAATAGCTTCCACCGCGAATTCGGAGACTGCCGCAGCCAACGCACTCGTCGAGGCAATCGCAAAAGCTGTCTCCGGCGAGAATTTAGTTGCCGCCTCTGCCGATGGTTCGGCTATCACTATGGGCGGGAATGTTTCTGCCAGCGGCGCATCAACATCGGCTGGCGTAATGACGGGCTCAGCGGCGACTTCACTTGCAAAATCAATAGGTGATGGCGTCTCCTCTGTCATCGGTAAGCCCGTGGCTCCCGCGTCGTCGGCAGTTTCGGTGCGGCCCATCCGCAACCTAACCGACGAGGACTCGCCGGAACGCGCGTCGGCTTGCAGAGACTCACGCAAAGAAGTGAGGGAAGCGACAACATCGGGACGCTGAGCGGGATAGTCGTGCGCGTGAAGCGAAAGCACCATTGAGGCTGCTACGTCAACACCTTGACGAGTTGCCTCGATGCGTGACTGGTCCCAATGCGGCGTCAGCTCAATGACATCTGCCAGCCATTTTTCTAATGCAAACGCCACTTCTGCGATGGAAACAAATCCTGTCGTCCGCGAAGAGCTTGTCAACGTATGCGCGGCGCGCATGAACTCGTACGAGATCGGGCCAAGCGGATTGGCCTCAACAGCTGCAATTTCCCGGCGGAGGGTATCAATATGAGTATTTGCCTCGGCAAGATAAATCTCGAACAATGGCGCGGGCAAGGTGATGGCACCAATGGTTACCTCGCGCTCAGCCTCGGCTGCAGGTGCACCCGACAATACATCAGTCGAGGAGAACAATCGCCCAGTCGTCGCTAACGGTGGTAATTCCGAAAAAAGTTGATCGGCTGCCCTATCTGTAGATACCGCAACGATTGGCAACTCGGTGGTTGGTGCTGATATGTTTTCAGCCGACTGTTCCTGCGCTTCGGTCATCACGAGGTCAAGCGAGAGACCACTAAATACGTCTGCTGGAACAAATTTCGGTTCGGCCCCTGCGGTAGGCTTCTCGGTCGGCGCGGTCGGCACAGCTCCGCCGTCAACCTCAGCCTTTTCAACAGGCTCCCTGTCATTCTTAAGCAACTCGCACAATTCGGTGATGTGCGTACCATCAATTACAGCTGTTCCGGATGTCTGAAGGACAGTCACCCAAGCCGAAAATGCGTTTGACGCATCACCAAGCAACTTCAATAGGCCGTCGGTCAAAGGCTTGTCTTCCTTTATCCACTTGTTCATCACCTGCTCACAGCTCCAAGCGACCTCACCCAAATCCAGCAGACCGACCATGCGGCCAGAACCCTTCAGGGTATGAAAGCCTCGGCGAATAGTGGTGAACGCTTCCCGAGCGTGCGGGGACTGCCTGACGACGTCAACACTTGCGCGGATAGTGGCAACAACTTCCGTAGCTTCCTCGAGAAAAATTGTGAGTAACTCCCGATCCACGTCGGCGGCAGACGCATCGAGCAGTCGCACAACCTGTTGCGCTGGTGCCGCTGCCGGTTTGGTTGGCGCAATATTGGCCAATGCGTCGGCAAGCGCATCCTCAACAGGATCGATCAAACCGCTGCGTAGGTGACTCGAATCTGCGTCGATTGCTGCGAGAGTCTCTGTAGAGGATATTGCTGCATCCAAATCACCCGTAATCTCGGCATTTTCTTTCAGCTCTAGCACAGCGTCTCGTGGCCGCTCCCTCGGCGCTAACGCATCGGGCTGCGGCTTCTCGGCTAAACCAAAATGTATCAGCGCCGGCAGTAAAAGCGACCGCGGATCAGCGGAATTCTGCTGCAACGCTGAGACAAATAGTCCCAGCGCCGACACGCCTTCGGCGACTGTTTCCGCCTCCTCGCCGATACCCTTAACGGCACCTGAGGCGAACTGGGAAACACGCTCCCGCAACATTTGATTGAGCGCCGCCGCCTCGTCAAGCTCAAGCATCGCTAATGCGCCTTGCACTTGGGAAAACAACGGGGAAAGGGTCGCTAGATCGGCAGTTTTTTGCGGGTCGCGGAAGAACGCATCGAGGGTACTTTCGATTGTAGACAGGTTGACCTGCACCTCTTGGCCGACTTGGAATATCAACAGATGCTCTTGCGCGCGTTTGCTGAAGTCATCCATCGTTGTGTCGGTCGAAGGGTCAATGTCGGGCAGCGCACTTCCCGACATGGCAGCCTTGATGCGCGCGATAACCGCTTGGCTCTGCGCGGGAAACTCATCAGACAATCGGGAGAAATTCTCCAGCGATGACTCTACAAACAACAACGCCGAGGCAACCTCAAGGGCTTGTACTTCGTTAGCCATCAGCCCCTTCTTTTTGATATGCGGCCCCACCAAACCCAACACTCGCAGCAGCTCCGCCAGCCCCTGGTTTGGCAGTGGCTGGGTAGTTTTTGCCAGCAGTTCCCCCTGCCGCACGAAGGACTCCAGCGCAGTGCGGTTACCGCTGGTGAACTTCAGCCAGCTTTCTTTCAGCGCCTGTAGCTGGTCTCTGAGAGATCGCACCAGGGTTCGAACCGATTCATCAGAGGCCGCATCACTCTCCGGCGTGACGGCAAGCAGCTCGTCTAATCGATACAACAATCTAACGGATCTCACGCGCTCGGTTGTTGCCGATGATTTTCCAATCACTAGCAGCAAATCACGAAACAGTCTTTCCGGAACCTTTTGCGCCCCCTCAATGAGCAGCTTTATCTGCTGATCAATCTTGCCAAACAGCTGTACGGCCAAGGCTCCCGATTCAACCGGATTTGCCGCCACCGCATCAAAAAATGCACTCGCCGTATACCAAAACGCCCTAGCAGGGAAAGTCACTTGCAATGCTTCGATGGCAAGTGTCGCACTTCGCATATCCCGCGTACCCCCTACGAAGTCCTTCTCTCGCAACAGCTTTAGCAACCCCGCCTGGTAGAGGCTCCGCTTTTCCTTGATTGTCTCGGCCAACATATCGGCACGTGGCAATACAACGGTACTCTCGGGAGTAGGTACCACAACATCTAGATCAGGCGAGAACAGATCGCTCTGAGTCGCTGTATTGGCCTCTCTACCCCGGTTTAGTGCAAGATAGGTGGGTGCCAACACCATCGGTCGATCTGGCTCGCCCGCCATCAAACTATCCAAATAACTTGACAGGGACGCCGTCGCCTGTTTTACGAGTCTGATCCGGTCGTTGACCGTGTGTCGGCCCGCAGGATCATTGAGCGTCTCAACCAGCGCTTCGACTTCCTCGGAAAAACGTGTCGCTGCGCCGAGCCCAACCATGGACAGGGCACCGGTCACTTGGTGCAGATGTGTGCAAACGCAATTGAGTGCCTTGGCATCCGCATTATCGACCACCAACCTGTCAAGGTTGGTCCTCGCCTCGACGAGAGAATGCTCAATCTCGGCTTTGACCCACGAAAGGGGCCCGAGATCGACGGACGATTGCGGATTCAGTGACATGTTTTGCGCTTGACCGTCGCTACAGCTTAAAGCCGGAAACCGAGGACTTCAGGTCGGAGGCAACCTCCGCAAGCTCTTTGATCGAGGAAGCTGTCTGCTCGGTACCGGCCGTCGTCTGGCGATTGATTTCAAGAATATCCTGCATGTTTCGCGCCACCTTATTGGACGAGGCCGCTTGGGTCTGGGTGTCAGACGAAATTTTTTGAATCAACGCGGCGAGACTGGTTGTCACGGAGTCAATCTCAGACAGCGCCTGTCCGGCGGCATCAGACAATTTGGCACCCTCCACAACCCCGGTCGTTGACTTTTCCATTGCCGCCACGGCGTCCTGGGTATCTGCCTGAATGGTCTTTACGATCGCGCCGATTTGTTTGGTTGCCTCGGCCGAACGCTCAGCCAATCGCTGCACCTCTTCCGCAACCACCGAAAAACCGCGCCCTGCTTCCCCCGCCGACGCCGCCTGGATGGCAGCATTCAGAGCAAGCACGTTGGTTTGTTCGGTGATGTCCGAGATGAGCTCCACAATTTCGCCGATCTCCTGTGAGGACTCACCGATTCGTTTGATCCTCTTCGACGTTTCTTGGATCTGCTCGCGGATATCGTTCATGCTCGCAATGGAGTTTTGTACCGCAACTCGGCCCTTGTCCGAGGCCGCCAAGGATCGCAATGCAACTCTAGAGGATTCTTCGGCGTTGGTTGATACAGTCGAAAGTGTTTTCGCCACACCCAACACTTGCTCCGTGGTTGATTGAATTTCACGCGATTGCTTATCCGCAGCGTCGAGCAATTGCACTGAAATGGCTTGCGCTTGCTGCGTCTTGGCCGACACCTGCGTCGATGCGTTGTTAACCCCGGTTACCAACGTGCGGAGCTCATCAACCGTGTAGTTCATCGAATCGGCGATAGCGCCCGTGATGTCTTCCGTCACCTTCGCACGGATCGTCAAGTCGCCGTCAGCGAGATCGCCCATCTCATTGAGCAAGCGCAAAATGGCTTCCTGATTACGCCTGTTCTCAAGCTCCGAATCCGTAGCGCGCCGGCGTTCGGTGACCAAATACAGATATCCCATCAACCCCAAAAACAGCAACATAAGCAGGCCGGATACCGCCGCAACAATCAAAGGCAGAGTATGGCTTTCCGCAGCAAATCCGACCTGAAGTTGCTCAACACTGCTGAGAAGTTGTTCCGATCCCTGCTGCAAAGCACGGCCAGCTTGACGAGCAGAGACAAGTTTCTGCACATTCTCTAAGATTGGCTTGACGTTTTCTTCAAATGTGGTGAACACTTCTCGAAGCTTGGCTACGCGCGCACGGTTTTCGCCGGTCGCGGCGGCGACGCCGATTGACTCTGAGCCGACCTCAAGGGCTTTCACCAAGTCACGAAAGTCGTTGGTGCTTTTACCCATCAGAAATGGCACCTCGGGATCGATTAACTCAGCCCCTAGGATTTCGGCCGCACCGCGCGCTAAGCGCTCCGCTAGGTAAGTAAGGCGATTCACCTTTAACACTTGCGCTGGGTTGACGCCACTTTGCTGTAACGTCGACGTCAGCTGCTGTGAAAGCTCCGCGAGCTCCTCGGCAACTGCCCGGACCTGCGCGACGTTTCGACCCAAATTGGTCAAGTCTTTCTGCGCGGCAAGAATCGATGTCGCGGCGTTTGACGCATCCTGATACCGCTTAGTCAACTCGGTTAAACGCGAAATCAATTCTTCGGAACTGCGCGCAGACGGCACATTGTTGGTGAAGGCAAAACCGCCCGAGTTGAGGATCTCCAGATACTTCTGAAACTCATCCCGGCTATCTTGTAGCTGTATGAAGGACGCCTGATCACCACGGGCCGCTAGCCCCCCGGACTTCGCCAAGCGTTGGGTGTGAAACTGTAGCTGCGACGCAATATTGGTGTATGTCGAGATGTTTCCGCGCTGAATTGTATCCACCGCGATGGAGCCCAGCATCAGGGCAAAAAACAGGCCAGCGAGCGTTCCCAGAACCTGGAACTGCGTCTGCATCGGGAATCTGCTGATCAGCGGCAAGACAAACGTCAAGCGCTCCAATTTTGGTTTTTCAACCTTGTTTGCGGCGACGATCGCGGCGATTTTTTGCGTTTGATCACCCACCGGAACGCCGCTCGCAGGTTCCGGCCCGGCTTTGACGATCCGGTCGGTGGTATCTGATGACGCTGCTTTTTTCTTGCCGCCAAATAGCCTAGCAAAAAAGCCGCTGGATATGGGCTGGGCTGCTGCTTCGGCGGAGGCAGCAGTTTTGGGTGCGACGGTTTTTTCCTTGCCCTTCAAAATAGAAGGGGCCGGTAATTTGAATGCCATGTGAATTTCTCCGAACAGAAATTACGACCAACTACAAATAGCGACGGCGACATTTGGACAAACTCTGGCCTTGACGCGACCCGGCGACCGCTGCACGGTCGGTCAGAATTGTGATGCTCCCAAGGCCGTTTGCGCGGTCGCAACCTCCAGAAACGCTGCGCTCCTCGCCAACACCCCGACGTCTAATTCAAACCAATGCGCCCCATTCGGGTCGCGGTACTGCGCCTTAAGCCAAGGCCTGCCAGCATCCTTCACATCGAGACGCTCGAAGGAATCCGGGTTGCGCAACCCCAGCATCCGATTGACGATGATTCCTGATGCTTCCAACAACCTTTCATTGATCAACACCACGCGCCGTTCCGCACCTTGTGGCGTCGGCACTCCACCTTGAAAAGCCGAAAAGTCTACAAGCGCATACAGCTTGCCCCGCACGTTGGCAATACCTTGAAACCATTGTTTCGTTTGCGGTACTGCGGCCAACGCGGGCACCGCAACAACCTCTGCAACATCGGCCAATGACACAAACCAATTTTCTTCGCCAACCTTAAAGCCTAGTTTCGACGCGAATGCCCGCAACTTGGACGGGTCGCGCAGCCGCTCGGCTACGCTACGCTGGAACTCTCGCAAGCTTGACTTACTTGCCATCGTCTGTGCGCTTCTAGCCTAAGGCCTTGATTTTGGACATCAAATCGGTGGCGTTCACTGGCTTCACGATGTAATCCTTCGCCCCTTGCCGCATGCCCCAAATCTTGTCAGTTTCTTGGTCCTTGGTTGTACAAATAATCACCGGGATATGTTTTGTGGTTTCTTCACGCGTGATCGCGCGCGTTGCTTGGAAGCCATTTAATCCCGGCATCACAACATCCATCAGCACCAGATCGGGTTGGTCGCGCTTGGCCGCTTCAACCCCCTCTTCGCCGCTCGCAGCGTGAATCACTGAATATCCTGCCTTGGTGAGCAGCCCATCGAGAAAGGTGCGTTCTGTAGGGGAATCGTCCACAACCAAGATTTTTTTTACCGCCATGATTAGTGCTCCATTCGTGCTAATTCAAATGTGTTTTTTCTGTAGGCGTTATGCTAGGCATAGGAACTCAGCCCGTCAAAACCCTGTTGTCATATCCCTGCGCGGCGTTAGCTACGGCGAGATGGGTTTCCACCGCCTTTAATAGACTGTCCTTTGAGAATGGTTTTGTCAGATATTCGTCCGAGCCAACCATACGGCCCCGCGCCCGATCAAACAGGCTGTCTTTGGAGGACAACATAATGACCGGCGTTGCTCTATGTTTGCTGTTTTTCTTGATCAGCGCGCAGGTTTGGTAGCCATCGAGGCGCGGCATCATGATGTCGACAAAAATCACGTCCGGCCGGTGATCGGCGATCTTCGACAAGGCATCGAAACCGTTCTCCGCAAGGATGACCTGGCAGCCTGCCTGCATCAGAAAAATCTCGGCGCTGCGACGGATGGTGTTTGAGTCATCAATCACCATCACACGGGTACCCGATATTGACCTTGTCTCAGCCACTCGTGCGCTCTCAGGTTGTAGAGTCGAAAAATGAATTTTGATATCGCTTCGGAAACGTGGCGTCTACGCTTTCGCGCGTACGGTATTGACAACGACAATGCCCTTAAATGATTATCGCCTAAAGCCAATTTATTTTCATTTGCGGGTAGCATTGATCTAAGCCAACCGTGCGGAAGGTTGATCGCGTTAAATTTCGACCATCTCGAAATCTTCTTTTCGCGCACCGCACTCAGGGCAAGCCCAACCAACCGGCACGTCCTCCCACGCGGTTCCCGGCGCAATGCCATCGTCAGGCCAGCCCTCGGCCTCGTTGTAAATCAAGCCACAGACCAGACACATCCACGCCTTGTTTGCTACCGTATTTGTCGTCATGTTCAGTTGGGGTTTTCGTAAGTTAGGGGATGACAACAAGGGCGGGCGCTTGCACTCGAACTGTCTGGTACCAACACATTCAATGTTCGCCTTCGCATGTCCTACACATCCAACGCTACAATACTGTCGTTATAGCTGCATGCTTCGTAGACAATCTGATCTTAGCGCCGCGCGACACGACCTTTATGACAGCGCGGCGATAAGGTAATTGTACCCAATCGACACTGACATTCGTCGAATAGCACTTGTAACTGCCTTCTTGGAACTTCCATGTCGGATCTTCAGCGATCTTTACCGGCTGTTTTAACCTTTGCCGCCACTGACCCTTCAGGTGGTGCTGGCTTGCAGGCTGATTTACTAACGTTGGGCAGTATGGGCTGCCATCCGCTGTCCGTTGTGACGGCCATCACTGTTCAGGACACGTCTGGAGTTGAAGGCATCTTGTCTATTGATTCGGATTGGGTATCAGATCAGGCGCGGGCCATCCTCGAAGATATCCCAGTTGCCGCCTTCAAAATTGGCGTGATGGGAAGCGTCGAAAACATTGCCGCTATCGCCGAAATCGTATCCGACTATCCGGAAATTCCATTGGTTTTTGACCCCGTGCTCGCTTCGGCGCGCGGTGATGAATTTGCATCCGAGGAGGCCATTGAAGCCATCCGTGAAATGATCATTCCACAGACAACCGTAATTACGCCGAACTCGCTGGAGTTGCTCCGCTTGACGCTTGGCGAGGACGAGGATCGGCTGCCTATGGACCGATTGGCACGACGGCTCACCGACCTTGGGGCTGAGTACGTCTTGGTAACCGGCACTCACGAGTCCACCTTGGAGGTCATCAATACCCTGTTCGGCGATGGCGGCATTATCCGCGCAGACCGCTGGCAGCGACTGCCTGGCAGCTACCACGGCTCGGGTTGTACCCTAGCATCAGCGATTGCCGCCACGATTGCGAGGGGTCTGGATATTGAGGAGGCGGTGCGCGAAGCGCAGGACTACACTTGGCACACGCTCAAGTTTGGCTTTCGTCCCGGAATGGGCCAATTCATACCCGACAGAATGTTCTGGGCGCGCGATGACGAGAGCGACGCAGAAAACAACGAAGCGCACGATAGCGCGGGGGTGAAGGGCCAAGTGGATTTAGCAACTACCGAAACGAGGCCCACCCCGCCCGGTACAGATGGCTCCGGTACGCAGCACTAGTCGAACGTTGTCTAGTTTGCCGGTGAGCCGTCGTGTCAGCGGTGTTTATGCGATTACCCCAGACGAGCTCGACACCGCCTTGATGCTCAGCTTATCGGCGGCAATGCTAGAAGCGGGTGTACGGACAATTCAGTACCGGAGAAAACTCACGCCAGTCGCGTCACAACTGATCGAAGCGCGCCAGCTACAGGCACTTGCTGCCGCCTTCGGCGCGAGTTTAATCATTAACGATGATTTGGCACTTGCACTCGCAGTTGGTGCCGCTGGGGTGCATTGGGGACGAGACGATGTCAGCAGCTCAAGCGCTGAATCACTTGCCCACGAAATTGATAGCGCGCGCGCTAGGGCTGAGGCGGCGGGACACGCTGCGCCGCTTATTGTCGGCATCTCGTGTTACAACGATTTCACTCGCGCCAAGTGGGCAACCGAAGCCGGCGCAGACTATATTGCCTTCGGTAGTATGTTTGCCTCATCAACCAAGCCCTTGGCAGCGGCGGCCCCTGTGGACTTAATTGCCAGCACCAAGCAGAAGCTTGAAATACCAGTGGTCGCGATCGGCGGTATCACGAGAGATAATGTGGCCGTACTAATCGAAGCCGGCGTCGATGCGGTTGCGATCATCACAGACCTGTATTCCGCAGCTGACAATAAGCAAATCGCAGAACGGGTCAAGGTATTCGAGCAGCTCTTCCGAATGCGCACCACCACTAACAAAGAGACCATTTGACATGTTCGAGCAAAGCAAAGCGCTCTTCGAGAAATCCCTGCGCGTCATCCCGGGTGGTGTTAATTCGCCGGTGCGCGCTTTTCGCTCGGTCGGCGGTACGCCAGTTTTTTTCCGCAAGGCGAATGGTGCCTACTTGTGGGATGCGGATGGAACGAAGTACATAGACTATGTCGGCTCCTGGGGACCGGCAATTCTGGGCCACGCCCACCCGGAGGTGGTGGCGGCGGTTCAAGCAACGGCGCTTGATGGACTTAGTTTTGGTGCTCCCACCGAGGCAGAGTTTCTCATGGCAGAGAGACTGTGCGAACTGGTGCCGTCCATCGAGCAGGTGAGACTTGTCAGCTCTGGCACCGAAGCGACCATGAGCGCAATCCGCCTCGCCAGAGGTGCGACAGGCCGGAAAAAAATCATCAAGTTTGAGGGGTGTTACCACGGCCACGCTGATGCACTGCTGGTCAAGGCCGGTTCCGGTGCGCTGACCTTTGGCAACCCGAGTTCGGCTGGTGTCCCACCGGAAGTGGCAGCAGACACCATCGTGCTAGGGTACAACAATCTCTTGGAGCTGGAATCCACTTTCACTGGGCTTGGCAGCGAAATCGCCTGTGTCATCATCGAGCCGATCGCTGGCAACATGAATTTTATCGTCCCCGACGCTGCGTATATGCGGGCACTTCGCTCGCTTTGCAGCAAACACGGCGCTGTATTGATTTTTGACGAAGTCATGACTGGTTTTCGTGTGGGGCTTCACGGTGTGCAAGGTCACTTTGGCATCACGCCGGACCTAACAACATTGGGCAAGGTTATCGGCGGCGGAATGCCGATGGGTGCCTTTGGTGGCCGTCGTGATTTGATGGCAAATATGGCACCGCTTGGTGGCGTCTATCAGGCCGGCACGCTTTCAGGCAACCCGGTTTCTGTCGCGGCAGGTCTGAAAACGTTGGAACTCATCGCTCGGCCGGGGTTTTTCGAAGAACTGTCGGCTACCACCACACAACTGTGCGAAGGGCTCACAGCGGTCGCGCGGGAGGAGGGCCAGGCGTTCTCGGCAGCGAGTCTCGGCGGAATGTTCGGCATGTTCTTTTCTCCTAGCCCACCCACTTCGTACGCAGAAGTGATGGCGTCGGACCGGGAGCAATTTAATCGCTTTTTTCACGGCATGCTGGCGCGTGGTGTGTATCTAGCGCCGTCAGCTTTTGAAGCCGGGTTTGTTTCAAAGGCGCATACGGCGACCGATATCGCTGACACCATTGCTCGTGCAAGCGAAACGTTTCGAAGTCTCGCCAAAGGCTGAAGATGAAAGATGCAGCATCGTCAAAAGCTAGTCGGCAATCGCTCATTGAGCATCTTGAGTCACGACTGGCCAACAGCGAGACCGAGCGGGCTTTAGGCGGTTTTGCGCTGGTGTTGATCAAGCTCTATGGAGATGGCGAAACCAGCCGCGAGCCGGGCGGTGCTGAAAAAGCAGAGACGCTCGCAACAATTTCTACGCAGTTGAGGGGGACACTTCGCGATAGTGACTTTTTCGCACAATACGACGAGCGCACATTTGCCGCTGTGATCCCGCAGTTTTCTGATCGCGCAACGGTGGAGAGAATTATCCAAAAACTCAGTATCGCCCTCTCGCGGCCCATGACAAGCCATGGCCGCCAGCAAGCAGGTGACTTGTCGCCAAAGTTTGGCTTTAGTCTGTTTCCATCGGACGGAACGACAATAGAGACTTTAATCGCGCACGCTGAACAGGCACCTTAGGTCTCCAGGAGACGCTGGCACCTCCGGCAGAAGTGAACATGCCAGCAAAACGCGGCGGCAGTGTCGAAGTCGGAGATCCGTATCGCCTAGCCTGAATATTTCATGGGCTGCCGCTTGCTTAGAAGGACGTTGCCTCTAGGCGATTGGCAAACCAATTTGGCTCGTTTCTCTCTTGCTGTGGGTGCGGGCTACAGGTTGGCTTGCGGGCGATTGGACGGCAATGTTCCGCCTTGCTGCCGAAGCATAGCCCGCTATGCTGTGGTCGGTCAGGTAACAAATCGCTCGCCTGTTCACCTACTCGCCCGCTTTCGAACGCGCCCCGATGAAATGCTCAGGCTAGCGAGCGCGCATCCCGGCAAGGTACTCAGACAGGGCCACCAAGTCACTTTCTTTGAGGCGTGCCGCGATGGCGTTCATTTGCGCATTGTTGCGTTCGCCGCTTGCGTATGCCTTCAGTTGCGCCAGAGTGTAGTCTGGCCATTGACCGCTGACTCGCGGATAGATGGCTGGAATACCTGCTCCTGAGGCACCGTGGCAGCCCGCGCAGGCTGGTACTTTTGCCTCGGCGATACCCACGCGATAGATTAACTGACCGCGTTCAGCCTTCTTCAAATCGCTCGCAACCGCTTGGCTTTTTCCGCGCTGTGCGAAGTAGAAGTCGCCAACGGCTTTCATGTCTTCGGTAGTGAGTCCGGCGGACATGCCCTGCATGATTGCATTCACGCGCTTTCCAGATTTGAAGTACTCGAGCTGCTTAGCGATATACTCTGCGGGCATGCCTGCAAGATTTGGGTTTGCCGGAATCGGGCTGTAACCGTCCGCACCGTGACAGGCCAGACAGACTGAACTCGCAATTTGTTTGCCGCGCTCAAGCCGCTCTGCGTATGTTGGGGAGCCCGCTTTTGTGGGTGTTTTCGCCGACTCAGCCGCACCCGTTGCCGCACCCGCAATGCCCAAGCTTGTTCCGCACACAAGCAGTGCGGCGATCCACGTCTTCTTCATCTTCTATCCTTGTTTTGCTGCCGTTGCAGTACTGTATCCAGATCCGCCCAACTCAAGCAGCGTCGCGCGATACTTCCTATCAATTGTCATTTTAGCTGATCGCAGTTAAAGAGAAAACCATAGCAGGCCCACTTTGAAACTGTTTGCCAACGTTGTCTATACCGCTTCTGCTCACGATCTTGCCCAGCTGCCGCCAGACGTAGGGGCGGAAATCGCCTTTGTCGGGCGTTCAAACGCCGGCAAGTCTTCGGCGATCAACACCCTCGCGAACCATTCGCGGTTGGCGTTTGTATCCAAGACGCCCGGGCGCACACAGCTCATCAATTTTTTTTCTTTGGGGAACGGAAATTCGCTGGTGGATTTGCCCGGTTATGGTTACGCAAAGGTCCCTCCCGCAGTCAAGGCACATTGGGAGCAAACACTGGCAGACTATGTCTCCGGTCGCGAAGCGTTACGCGGCTTGGTGCTGATCATGGATGCACGTCACCCGTTGCGACCGGCTGATGAACGCCTGCTAGATTGGTATGCCCCAACCGGCAAACCCGTTCATTGCTTATTGACCAAGGCCGACAAGCTTACCCGCAACGAGCAAGCCAATACCTTGAGGCAGGTTAAGGATACCCTGCGGCTGCAGCAGCGTAACGCGACTGTACAGCTGTTCTCCGCGCTGAAGAAATCCGGGGTGGCTGAGGCTGAAGCACGCATTTCCGACATGCTATATGGGAAAAGCGCCGCGCACGAGAACGGTGCATCATGCCAATGATGCCGCCTTGTCGCTGGCTACCAGGCAAATAAAAAGGGGCATAGGTAAAGGGGAGAACCTATGCCCCGAAGCCTTCTTCAAAAGGCCCCGCTCAGGGAGGGAAAGCGGGGAAGCGCGAACGCTTCGTGTGAATAGATGCGCTAGATCTGCAAAAGTTCAAGATTGGCGCGTGTCTTGGATTCGGCGGCGGATAATGAATATCCACCGCCTAGAATATCCACTGGCTTGGCCCGGCGAAGTTCAGCGCATAATCCAACAGGCCGCTATTTTTCAACCAATCCACGTTATGAATATTGGACAATTTCCACAACGGCGCATGCGGCGCCTTCGCCGCACTGGCTTCCTGCGGCGTATGGTGCGCGAGTCGGTACTCACCTCCGCAGATTTCATCTATCCGGTTTTTGTTCTGGCCGGAGAAGGACGGCGAGAGGCCGTTACCTCGATGCCCGGAGTTGAACGACTGTCCCTAGACCAACTCTTGCCCGTGTGCGAGGAGGCCCGAGCCCTCGGGATTCCGGCCGTTGCGTTGTTTCCCGTGATCGAGACATCGCTGAAAACGCCCGGGGGTGAGGAAGCGTTCAACCCAAATGGCCTCGTACCAACAGTCGTGCGAGCATTGAAACAACACTTTCCAGACTTGGGCGTGATCACCGATATCGCGTTGGACCCTTACACCAGCCACGGCCAAGACGGTGTAGTCGACGAGACTGGCTACATCCTGAATGACGAAACCAACGCCATCCTCCAAAAGCAGGCGGTCTCACACGCCGAAGCAGGGGTCGATATTGTTGCGCCGTCGGACATGATGGACGGGCGCATCGGGCAAATTCGCCAGGCGCTTGACGCTGCGGGGCACATCCACACATCCATAATGGCCTACTCTGCAAAGTATGCGAGCGCCTACTATGGTCCTTTCCGCGATGCCGTAGGCTCATCCACCAATCTCGGCAAGTCTGATAAGAAGAACTACCAGATGGACCCGGCAAACTCGGACGAGGCAATACGCGAAATTGCCCTCGATCTGCAAGAAGGCGCTGACATGGTGATGGTAAAACCGGGGATGCCGTATCTGGACATCGTGCGTCGGGCAAAAGATACCTTCGCCGCTCCGACGTTTGTCTACCAAGTCTCGGGTGAATACGCGATGGTGAAGGCGGCCTGCCAAAACGGATGGCTCGATTACGATAGCGTGATGATGGAGTCGTTGCTAGCATTCAAGCGCGCCGGGGCTGACGGCATCCTGACCTACTTCGCGTTGGACGCTGCACGGTTGTTAGCCAAGGCGTGATAGCCGTGCGGCAACATCTGGCGGCAGTAGCCCTTTTGGTAAGCGATTACGACGAAGCAATTGCTTACTACACCACCAAACTTGGCTTCGAACTCCTCGAAGATACCGACCTCTCCGCAACGCAGCCTGGTAAACGCTGGGTACGTGTGCGACCGCGCGGTGCAACGGAAACCTCGTTTTTGCTTGCCCGCGCAACGTCACCCATACAACTTGCGGCGGTGGGCAATCAATCTGGTGGTCGCGTTTTTTTGTTTTTGTCGACCGATGACTTCGCGCGTGACTTCACACAAATGACAAAAGCCGGGGTTAAGTGGGTGCGGTCGCCATCCCGCGAGACATATGGCACGGTCGCCGTCTTCGAAGACCTCTATGGCAACCATTGGGATCTGATCGGGCCGCCCGGGCCACCTTTGCCGCGGTGAAACATGTCGGCTCCGGCATGCGACCACTTAGTGCTGCCACTGCCGCCGCGCAATTGTATTGCAGTCGGTGTATCTTATAGGTTGAGGCTCGCGCAACTGTGGGCAATCAACATTGTCCATCAAGGTAATCACACCTAAGACGCCTCCCTTCGCCCCCTCATGTGCCGGGCAACACTTTGCTTTTTCGGAAAGGAACTTTCATGATTCGTCGCCCCATATTTCTCACCCTACTCGCCCTCCTCACCAGCGTGAGCGTTACGGCCCCACTGATGGCCAATGCTGCCGTTACGGTGACTTTCACCAAAGCTGATCAGTATATCGACGTACCCTTCTCGCCGAGCGACCGCGAGGCAACGCTCAAGACCCTCAAGGAACATTTTCAGAAGCTTGGCAGCAAATTGCCCAGCGGACAAGACCTCAAAATTGAAGTGCTTGAAATCGATTTGGCCGGTCGGACGGAGCCGTCACGCATGTCGGGTGCCAACGATTTACGGGTGCTACGCGGCGGCGCTGACTGGCCGATGATCCAATTGCGTTACAGTGTGGAAGCGGCTGGTAAGCCACTTAAGCAGGGCGAGGCTAGGATCAGTGATCAAAATTACCTGAACCACATGAACCGCTACCCGAGCAGTGAGCCATTGCGCTACGAAAAGGCGATGCTTGACGATTGGTTCAAGAAGGAAATTCTCTCCGCAAAATAGCGCCGGGCGGTCTTGGGAAAAGTCTAACAAAGACGGGGGTCTTGGGGCGTAAAGCGCTGGAAAGTCGTTTCAAGAAATTGTTGCACTTGGAACTTGAGAGCGCCCGTAGTGCCTGATTCCGATTAGCCGATTGTCCCGATTCTTGCCGACACGCGAGAAGACATCGAACAACTCGGTAGCAAGCCCAAGTTTTGGGTAACCCTTGACGGACAACGCTGGTTGTTCAAAGAGGCGCGCCCGAATACCGGTGAAGATTGGGCAGAAAAGGTCGCCGCTGAATTTGCAAAGCACATTGGCATGTGCACGGCCGAGGTGGAACTGGCTGTTTATGCCGACAAGCGCGGCTGTATTTCAAAGAACTTTATTGACCGGCAGATTGGTGAAGCACGGGTCCACGGTAACGAGGTGTTGGCCGTGCAAGTCGAGTAATATGATAAAACCAAGATTCAGAACAAGCCGGTGTCTATCGGCAGCAAAGTGACCCGCATAGTGCAAGCCCGCTTGCACTTGTAAAATTTGCATCCGCCAAATACCTTAAGTATTTCAGCACGGCGTTGGAAAAGATTTGTAAGCTAAATGAAGATGATGCACGACAAATGATCAGTCGCATCCCTATAAATTTTGCGTCTGACGTCTCGAAGCGTTTGGCGCTCGCCATTGTTGTTTACTCACTCTCTGAGCTGAAACGGATTCAAGCATGAGTACTTTATTTGTCGCTTGGCAGTCGCCTGAGCCCTCGCGCTCGTGGTTTCCAATCGGTCGCCTCGATGCCGAGAATTCGTCATCTTTTCTTTTCCGCTACACGCAGGGAGCTCTCGACGCGGAGACCCATGCGGGGTTTAAACCCTTGGTGTCGTTTCCAGATTTTCGTAAACGCTATGAGTCCAGCCAACTGTTCCCTGTTTTCAAGAATCGCGTTCTTGACCCCGCACGAAAGGATTTCAAGGACTATTTGGGCTGGCTTGACTTGGATCCCGCACATTCCGACCCGATTGAGATTCTTGCCCTGACGGGTGGCGAACGCCAAACGGATAGCTTGGAGGTGTTTCCGCGCATCCTCAAGCGCGCGGATCAGACCTTTTCATGTCGCTTTTTCTTACACGGTTTACGACACGTCACGGACGCTGGGCGGGCGACAGCCAACGCGCTTGCAGCCGAAACGCCGCTACAGGTTGCGGTGGAACTAAACAATCCTGTTGGCCCGCTGGCGATTCAACTGCAAACGACCGACTGCCACATGATCGGCTGGGTGCCGCGTTACCTGGTGCAGGACTTGATTGCTGGTATCAATGAACACCCTATGGTTTCTGCCAAGGTTATTCGCGTAAATGAGCATGGCGCGCCGCAAGCGCGAAGAATCCTGATTGAACTTACTGGGACTTTACCTGCGGGTTTTGAACCGATGTCAGGCGCGCAGTTCAGGCTGCTCACCGCCTAGGCTGTCGCAATGCAGAGCTTCCGCACGCGGCAAAACCGCAAACTCGAACTCACCACCGCGCCACACACCTACCAAATGCCGGGTCGGTACAAAGTGGCGGTGAAGGTGATCGATATTTTTGGCAATGACACGATGACACTGGTGCCCGTCAGTGTCGGCTGAAACCATGCCCCTATCAGAAGCCGACGAAGCGCTCATCGACGATTTGTTCGACGCCTTCACCTACCCGATAGACTTCCCGTTTGCGGCGGTCGCAACAGCGAAAGCGAACTGGCCCGCCGTTGGCACGGCTTTCATTCAAGAACTTGAAGACGCCGTTGCCGACCCGTGGGCATATGCTAACGGGGACATGATTTACGAATTTGCCTACCGATTAGCCTCAGATATGCGCGATACACGCGCCTTTGCGCCGTTGCTGGCAACGCTTTACTTCCCGGAGGACATTAGCGAAGCGCTGATGGGCGACGGCACCACCAGCAATTTGCCGCGCGCGCTTGCGTGCACGTTCGATGCGTCCGACCCTGCCAGCGAAGCCAAATTACGCGGCGTCGCAGAAAATCGAAAGCTGTTTGTTTGGAGCCGCGTTGCGGCAGTCGATGCATTATGCATTCGCGCTCTCGAGGGCGATACTGATCTTGACTCGCTTAAGAGTTGGATCCATGGCCTCGCTAAAATCGAGGCCGAAGCGGTTCGCCTTCGCGACGAGGATACAACCGCACTGGAATCGTTGATCTCGACATTGACCGATTTGCGCGCCGCTGAGTACCTGCCCGATATTGAAGTATGGCGGACCACACTACCGATGGATCAATTCTGCGATTCGCTCGAACACATTCGCGATTCGATCACTTCACCCATCAGCAGTGGCGAATATGAAGATAAATTCCACCGCTACTACGGCCAACTCACTGAGGAGTTCGCCACGTGGGCGACGTTTGTTGAAAAGGCTGAGCGCGATGCGCGCGCCGCGCTCGACGACGACGAATTTGATGGCTATTCCGAAGCAGCGCAGTGGCCTTTTGTCCGCCCAACGCCTAAGGTTGGTCGCAACGATCCTTGCCCATGCGGCAGCGGACTGAAGTTCAAGAAGTGTTGCGGTAAGGATGCTTAGCGCGGCCACGGCAAGGTGCCGGAAACACTCGATGCACGCGACGTGGCTGCGCACAATAACCCGCACAAGAGGGAAGTTCTAAAAACTCCGTCGTCCCAGCTCATTTTGGTAACTACGCCAGGACCCAGACCTTCGTAACGCATTGATCTTGCTGTGGACTGGATTCCAGCCCGGCGAATCCCTCGTGGTTGTTCGCTGGAATGACGGCAATTTTGAGGTTTTTATTGATGCGGCAACTTAAAATGACTAATTAAGAAAACCCCGCTCCCGCGAAGGCGGAAGCCTAATATCGGAATCTGCCGCGTTAAATAAAATTGGGTTCCCGCCCGGCGCAACCCTTGTGGTTGTACGCGGGAACGGGGAAATTCGCCATATTTACTTGCCGAATCAATAGCCGTTGCCAAGACTAAAACCCCTTATTTGACGGGCGTTTTCAAGCCATTTTGCCTGAAAACACCCGTCTTTATTAGACTTTTGCTATTTTGTTGAGCCAGCCCTCTTCGCGTCGAGTTGCTGGTACTTCTGCTCGTACTTTTTGTTGAGCCGCGTTTGTTTATCTTCCAACGGCAGCTCGCGGCCACCAATATAGATACGCTCAACGTTGGTACGAATATCAAGCGGGTCACCGTCGCTGACAAAGAAATTCGCCAGCTTGCCGACTTCAAGGGATCCCAACTTGTCGGCCACGCCGAGAATCTGTGCCGGATACAACGTAATAGCCTTTAGCGCTTCTGCCCGTGGCAGGCCATACGCCGCGGCGGTACCGGCTTCATACGGCAAGCTGCGCTCCATGGCCGCGTCAAACGTGCTGCCGCCACGCGCGATGGCAAAACGCACTCCCGCCGCATGAAGGGTAGCCGCGAGCTTGAACGGGGCGTCGTAGTCGTCGTCGCGGCGCAATGGCAGGCGATGCACACTGCCGATGATGACTGGAACCTTGCGCTCGGCCAACAGTGAGGCAATGCGCCATGCATCTTGGCCACCGATGACCACCAGCTTCAAGTTAAACCGCTCCGCAAAGGCCAACGCATATCGAATCTGCGGTAACTCATCTGCGTAGACAAACACCGGGCGCTGTTTATCCGCCGCACCAGCATTCAGGAAGACCGGGCGCATTGCCTCCCAACGCATATCGATTGGCGTGGCTGGCTCGACACTGCGCGTACGGTGATACGCGCCGGCGGCTTCAAACACATCTTCAAGCGCGCGCAGTCGTTGGTTGGTCAGGCGCTCCATTTCCTCGCGTGCCGAACCGGTGACCGCAGTCGGCGGCGCAAAAACACTGGATGACAGGTTGGTACGCATCGAAGGCAGGCTGATATGTAGCCCCACCTCCGCCGCCACACCCATGTCTTCCCAGTTCCAGCCGTCGAGCTGAATCACGGCGGAAGTTCCGGCGATCAAACTCGCCGCACCAGGGCGCGGTGCCGCAAGGGCTGCCAGTACGCCGTTGGCACGTGTAACGGGGATTAACTCACTATCGGCGTTCACCGCCACCAACGCACGCGAGTTTGGATTAAACGTCCCCACTTCGGCGCTATCAACAGTCGCGCGCACGGACTGCACCTCGACCAAACCTAGCGTGGTGTTGGCGGCGATGAAACCGGGATAGACGTGTTTGCCGGATAACGAAAGCACTGTCGCATTAGCCGTATCGGGTACGGCGCTCGCCGCGCCGATCGCGACGATACGGCCCTTATCCACCAACATGCGGCCATTAGAAATCACCTCTCCGCTGATGGTGTGAAGGGTCGCACCGGTGATCAGCAAAGGCTTCGATTGTGGTGGCGGTGGGATGTTGGGGTTGGCGAGCGCAAGCCCGGAAGCCATCACTGTCGGTAGCAGAAGTGCGGCATGCGCAAAAGCGCCAAGCCAAACCGTAGCGAGCGAACGAAGGTCGCGCAACGCGAGCGGGGGTTTCGCGGAGCACTGCTCTGCGCCTGCGAGCGCCAGAGGCCGATGCAGCGGCCGAGGAATAGCGCAAGTGTGTGAATTACCCATTGACGCGTTTGGCAGCATAGGCAGGCGCGAGATTCGTCCGCGCAGTAGGTTTAGCGACACAGTAAATCGACGGTCGGACCAAGAATGCGGAAGTATTTTTTTCATTTTGCGTCCTCCGTGCACTCATGCCACGCCCCACCATCCCAATAGTTGCTCCTGTATTGCTTGGTGTCATGCAACCAACGCTGCATCGCCATAAATTCGAGTGTGTCGCGCACACTCATCGAACCCGACTCAGCCGACGGTTCGGTTGGCGCGCCTGCACCCATTGGGCGGCCTGCGCCTGCACCGGGTTGCGCCATCCTCGCGGCACGTGCAGCTTGGGCTTTCGCAAGCAGGCGTTGTTTGTCTGCGGTGGCTGCGGCGCGCAGTTTTGCGTCGGTTTCGAGATCAAAGTATTTCTGCCCATCAATCCAGGTTTGCTCGGCACGGGCGTTTGTTGAGAGTGGCGAGGTGTTCCAGATCACAAAGTCTGCGTCCTTGCCCACTTCCAGCGAGCCGGTACGGTTGTCAATACGCAATTGTTTTGCGGCATTTGTTGTTACCATCTTCAGCGCTTCGACTTCGCTCACACCACCCGAACCACCGTAGCGCACGACCTTGGCGGCTTCGGTGTTCAGGCGTCGCGCCAATTCGTTGCTGTCGGAGTTCAGCGTCGTCAACACCCCGGCGCGATGCATCAGCGCGGCGTTGGTCGGAATGGCGTCATACACTTCCATCTTGTAGGCCCACCAATCGGAGAACGTCGAGCCGCCCGCCGCGATACTCGCCATGGCATCGGCGACCTTGTAACCTTCGAGTACGTGTTGAAAGGTGGCAACCGTATAGCCGTATTCCTGCGCGACACGCACACCC
>JBEILF010000026.1:0-23964 GCA_040379385.1 Burkholderiales bacterium
GGGGCTGTTTCCAGTTTCCTTAGCGCACGTTTTGTGACGTGGATCTTGTCTAATGAGCGAAAGCCTAGCCCCGAGAAAGTCGTTGAAATTCGAGTGGCGAATTAGACAAAGCGGGTTAATAACCCGTTACGAATCAGTTACTTGGCTCGCAAGAAGCCTAGATTGTGATTCCAGTTGTCGTGGGTTCGAACCCCATCAGCCACCCCAAAACACAAAACCCGCCCTGTGCGGGTTTTTTGTTTGGGTGGTTTGATGGAGGTGAGAAGCCGCGTGGGTTCGACCAGCAAGTCCGGTGGACTTGCGCAGGTCGCGCGAATTAAGTGAGCGCGAGCCGAAGGCCGAATGGTGCGGGGTGCGGGGTGCGGAATGTAAAGGCACCATGAGCAGCGCCATCAGCCACCCGAAAAAGATAAACCTATCAGTATGCAAAAGATATGTAGAGTGATCAAACAAATAACATTTGAAACAATAGCGCTGTCCGTTTCGGGCACACCACACTGATCTCAATCTATTGCGAGGAAAAAAAATGAATACTCAAGGCGCGCGTGATTTTATTGTTGGCTCAGAACTCAACAACAAACTGGCAGGAGAGGAAGCGGTTGATCGGCAGCAGCTTGTCGTGCTCATCGAAGCGGAGCTGCAGCATATTGGCGGCGGCGAGGTGGGCCCAGCTTGGTGAGTTTTGGGCGCATCCCCCATCCATTGACTACGCGGTGAGCCTCTCCAAATAACCACTCAGCTTATAAGGCGCTACCGTCGGCGGTGCAGGCAGTGAAACATCCGGCGGTAGCGCTCGATCACCCGCAGCTTCGAGGTGCGCCCGTGCGCTCTCGGCCTCCGCCCAAATTGCATCCGCAACCGCCGAGGCACGTGCGGTATCGCCGCGCATCCGATACAGATGAAACAGTGTCACCAAGAGCAAGTGGCGATACACTGGCCGCGCCGCGCCGCAGTCAATCATGTCGTGAATGGCATGGATGGCGCTGTCGTTCGATTTTTCCACTGCGTCGGACGCTGCGGTCAGGGCGTGCAGTTCGTCGACCGTCACGCCCAAGCTGCCGGCTTTTCGCGCCGGCAGTGAGGACATCGCTTTGCGGGCGCTTGATGTATAGCCGCCCAATATCAGCATCATGCTCAGCGTGACCGCATCAGACGGAGACGCGACAAACAGCTTGGGCAGCAACCCCGCGTCAAATTGTCGTTTACCCTGGACGAAATCGCCGGCGAGGAATGCGTCCCACAGGCTGCGGGCGGTGGCGCGGAGTTGCAGATCGGATGAGCTCAGTTGCGGCGCACGACCGCCTTTGAGTTTTTGGCTGACTTCCCACATGCGCCCGTACGGCCCTAGAAAAATCCCCATAAAGCCGAGGCTCTCGAGTAACCCGCGACGTGCGGCCATCTCGCCAAATGACTTGATACGTTGTGCTTGGCTGGCGGCCTCGCGTTCGGTGTGGGTCTCGTCGGTGGTGAGGGTATCCAAATACCAAGTGACCGCGCTGGTTTTGTTGTTCACACCAATCCGTTTGTAGAGCGAGTGCAAATACACCCGCGTGGTGCCCTCCTTGTAGCCGAGGCGTTGGGCGATGGTGCGGCCCGATGCCCCTTTGAGCAATAGCTCCAGCATCTTCCTGTCGGTATCGGAAAGCGACGTCATGGTTTTGTTCTCCGGTATGTTCAAGTGTAGTTCCTGCTGCGTGAAAAAGATTCGACGAATTGCTGTAGATTTGCCAGGCCATTGGTTGCGGCAACGTCGATGCCTTCGATGCGTGCTTCACCTTGGAGGGCGGTGATAAAACCATCCACCAAACGCGGCTCAAGTCGGCTTCCTGACATGCTGCGCAAATCCTCCAACGCCTCGAGCATGGAATACGCCGAACCGGGCTTGGCTTCGCACAGCAGCGCATCAAATGCATCTGCCACCGCACAAATTCGCGCGTGGATTGGGATTGCTTGACTGGCCACGCCAGAGGGGTAACCGCTGCCGTCCCAATGGCTGTGGTGATAGCGCGCAATCTCCCGCGCCATCAACAGCCTGGGGTGCATGTCGTCGGCCAGCACTTGCCAGCCAGATTCACAGTGGTCGCGGGTGCTCGGCATTTCGGTGGTGTGTGCCGCCGCGTGCGCGGGGAGTAGGTTTTGGTGATCATAAGCCGTGCCGATATCGTGCAACTGCGCAGCACAGCCCATCTCAATCGCATCGATCAGGGTAAATCCCATTGCCTGTGCCAGCATCTCGGTGAGCGTGGCCACACGCAGGCCGTGTGCACCATTGCCGTCAATCTGTAGCGATGTTCCAATTGCCAGTCTGGACAACACATTCCAGTCTTCGGGCGCGGACGGGGACTTCAATTGGCAGTGTAGCTGTGCCGCAACAAAGCCATCAAAGGCTGGAAGGTGGGTTTCATCTGTCGGACGCCAGAGGCGAAGCTGGCGATGGTTCTTTGCGTTGGTCACATTGTTGCTGTGTGCCAATTCGGACAATTCGCGAAGGCGAATCATCGCCCGGCCAGCCACCCCTGCCTGGGCTTCTGTTCGCACCACGTTGGCGAGTGTGTCCTTGAGGGGCATCTGCGCGACGCGGGACGCGGATAAGGCTTTCTCGAGTCGGGTCAGCGCGATATCGGTATTGCCAGTGGCTACTTCAAAGGCCGCAATCGACGTTTCCAACACGACTTGCATGCGTATGCTGGGATGCTGTTCGGCGATATCGGCGATGGCCCGTAAGTGAGCCTTTGCATCGGCCTCTCGACCGGTTTCCAAACACAGTCTGGCGAGCACACGAAACAGCACCGCCTTGGAAAGCGCTTCAACCGCGATTGCGCCGGGCTTGAGTTCCTCCAGCGCAAGATGGGCGTGGTAGAGCCCCAGATCGGCCTCGCGCAATGTCTGGTGGGAGATGGCGAGATTCATGTGCGACAGGAAGCGTGCGTACTGAGGCCCAGGGATGTGGTCAATGTGATCAATGCTGCGGTGGAAGGAAGACATCGCCTGCCGGGTGTTACCGGACGCGTAGAACGCAAGACCGATATTGCCCCAGGCTCGGCTCAGCGCAACCGGGTTACCGGCCCTCTCGCCAAGCTTGAGTGCAAATGATTGATAGTCGAGGCTTGAGGAAAAATCGCCGCTATCGGCAAACAAAATCCCGCATGCGCCCGCCGCGCGTGCTGCGAGTGCGCTTTCCTCCATGGTCTTGGTGCGTTCGTGAAGCGCCAAGGCTAGTGGCAGCGCTTCGATGGATTTGCCCTGGGCGAAAAACTTCGGGCAAATGCCTAACACGAGGGCACCGATTGCGTTCAGATCGTCCGCTTCGCGATGTTCGCGCAGGCGTGTGGCAACAGCCAAGACGGCATCCCGTACAGACGCCGGACGGGAGACATTATCCGCAGCCTCCACAGCCATTTCCCGGTCAAGCTTGGTTAAATCCTCAGTCAGTGTCGCCATGCAACAAGGTTCACGCAGTGCGCTTCTTAGTCTTTCAAGAAGCATGATTGTATTCCTCTGAATTTAACAAATCATGGATTTTTGTTAAATCTTGATCTGGATCAGTCAAGCGCTTTCTCGCTGACGCGGCGAGTGGCTTGTTACCCGCCAGTTGTCACACTCGATTCATCGACGAACGACTGGAGTACGACTGTCGGCGCTGGCTTCCATCGCTTAGCCCGATGTTCTGCAATCACGCTGGTAAAGACGCCGCCCCGCACCCAAAATTTTGCGGTGAGTCTGGCGAAGCGGGGCGCAGTCGCAGCTACGATGTCGTCGAGAATTTCGTTTGTCACCGCTTCGTGGAACTTGCCCTCATCACGGAACGACCAAATATAGAGTTTGAGACTTTTGAGTTCTACGCAGCGCTTGTTTGGAATGTAATCGAGGTACAGCGTTGCGAAGTCGGGCTGACCAGTCTTTGGGCATAAGCAGGTGAATTCCGGTATCTGCATGTGAATCACAAAATCGCGGCCCGGCGCGGGGCTTGGAAAAACTTCCAAGCGTTTGCTAGCGACTGCCGTTGGCTTGTCGCCGAGGGTGGTTAGTTTTGCGATTGCCTCTTTAGGAACCAATGACTTAAGTGCGGATGTTGAAGTAGCGCGTGAGGCGGATTTCGTCTTTGATGGGCGGGACATAGTGGTGTGTGTGGTTAGCGCAATGGGATTGCGGGAATCGTTACGATACAATCTCAGAATTGTACGGGATGCCAACCCGCCCACGTAACTTGCGTCGGCGGGTTTGCTATGTAAAAGAGGCGTATTGCGATCACTTGCTGCCCGGTTGTTGGGCACATTCGCAGAAGCGCTTGGCTTTTCGCAGAGGATGGGTTGTGCGTCTTACACAGATCAAGTTAGCGGGATTTAAAAGTTTTGTTGACCCCACCACAATTTTGGTGCCCGGTCAGCTGGTAGGTGTTGTCGGGCCGAACGGGTGCGGGAAGTCCAATGTGATCGACGCGGTGCGCTGGGTGTTGGGGGAATCGAGCGCCAAGAATCTGCGCGGCGAGAAAATGGAAGACGTGATCTTTAATGGCTCCACGCTGCGCAAGCCAACCGCACGCGCCAGTGTTGAGCTGGTGTTTGACAACTCGCTGGGACGCATCGGCGGTCAGTGGGGGCAGTACGCAGAGTTATCGGTCAAGCGTGTGTTGTCGCGCGATGGGAATTCTGACTACTTCATCAACGGGCAGCACGTTCGCCGCCGCGATATCACCGATGTTTTCCTCGGTACTGGATTGGGCCCGCGTGCCTACGCCATCATTGAACAGGGCATGATCTCGCGCGTGATTACATCGAAGCCGGAAGAGCTTCGCGTGTTCCTTGAAGAAGTCGCCGGTGTTTCAAAGTATCGCGAGCGACGCAAAGAGACGCAGGCTCGGCTCGAGGATTCAAAAGAGAATTTGAACCGCGTAGATGATATTCTCGGCGAACTCACAAAAAACGTTGACAAGCTGACCGAGCAGGCGGCGGTCGCGGCGAAGTACCACGAGCTCAACACCGAGCTGAAACTCAACGAGAATCTTTGGGCGTTCACCAAACAACGCGAAGCCCGCGCCACCAAAGAGCGTTATGCCAACGAGATTATCAAGCATGAGACCGGTTTTGAAGGCGAGATGGCTCGTCTCCGCGAAGTGGAAAGCGCGCTGGATAAGTTGCGCCAAGATCACTACGCCGAGACCGACCAGCTGACAAATGCGCAGGCGGCGATGTTCGAGGCGAATACCACAGTGGTGCAGCTCGAACAAGAAATCAACTACCTTGCCGATAATCGGCGCCGATTAGGTGCGCAGGTGGAGGCGCTGGCGCAGCAGGTATTGGAAATTGAAGCAAACCGCGACGCGACCACGACCGAGCTGGATCGCTGGCATCGCGAGCTCGCAAGCGGAATCGACAAGGTGGCCGAGGCGCGCGAACGCGCAGCGGCGCTACGCGAAGAGGTACCGCAATACGAAGAAAAGGTTCGTCAAGCCCTTGCTGCAGTCAAGGTCGCCGACAATGAAGTCCGCGCCGCCGAGAGTGACCAAGCGCTGAATGAATCCCGCGAGAACAACGCGCTGAAAATTCTCTCGCAGCTTGAGCAGCGCAAGAGCCGGCTCACGACCGAAAACATGGCACTGGTGGTGCCGGAGGATGGCGAGTTGCAGCGCGTAGAGGCCGAGCGCGGTGAAGCCGAAGAGGCGCTCGCGCTGGTGGATGAGCAGCTCGGTGAAGCGGAAAAGCGGGTGCATGAATTTGAAGCCAAGCGGCGCGATGCCGTTGAACAAATCGGTAACGCCACGCGCGAACTTGCACGCATCGAAGCCGCCCTGCTGGCGCTGCAGAACCAGCAGGCGCGGATGGATAACAACAATCGTCTTGCGATGTGGTTGGCCAAGTACCAACTGGATAACGCGCCGCGATTGTGGCAGGCGATCAAGATCAGACAGGGCTGGGAAGATGCACTCGAGTCAGCACTTGGATTACGTCTGAATTCGATGAAAGTCGGCGACGCCAGCGTGATCGACAAGATCGCCAGTGACGCCCCGCCTGGGCCGGTGTCACTCTATCTGGAGAATGGTAGTGCGGATGTACCAAGCGTTGCGGGCTTTACCGCGCTGTCGAGTTTTGTCACTGCGGAAAGTGCCGGCGTGCTGCCGTTTGTGCGTGAATGCCTCGCCAATGTTTTTGTGCTTGAAGACGAAACGCAAGCCCGCGCCAGGATGGCGAGTTTGCCGCTTGGGGCGGTACTCGTCACCGCTAGTGGGCACCTGTATTCGCAACATGGCGTGACATTTCACGGCCCGCAGTCGGAGCTGCATGGTGTGATGCAACGACAGCGCGAGATCGAATCGCTAAAGGCGGAGCTGCCGGCCAAGATTGAAGCGCGGCGGGCCGTCGAGGCGCAACTCAAGCAGATCGAGGCGACGCTGCAGGACACCCAGGAGTCGTTGCGGCGTCTCCGTCTGGAGCAGCAGGCGATAAAGAATCGCCAACATGGTTTGCAGATGGAGGCGCTGAAACTTTCCCAGGCGATTGCACAAGCCGAAGGTCGCCGAGGCGCGATCCGCGAAGAGACGGCGATCATCGACGCCGAAATTGAGCAGGAGCGCGGCGAGATGGCTGCGGCGCAGGCGGCGCTAGAGGAGGGCGGTAACCGCATCTCCGAGATCACAGACAAACTGATGGCGTTGGAAGAAATACAGCGCCAAGCGGAACGCGCCCTGGCCGATGTGCGCGAGCGGGTGAACGCCGCAGAGCGTGGTGCGCAGGAGGCAAACTATTTTGAGCGTTCCTGTCACGACAAGATCAAGTCGCTGGGTGAGATGGTCGGGCAACTGGCGAAGCGTTGGGATGCCGTGACTTCGTCGAGAACTTCGCTGGTAACCGAGCTTGATGCGTTGCAGGATGGCAACATGCAAGAGCGTTTACAACAAGCGCTGGAGGCGCGACTCGATAAAGAAAACGCGTTGGCTGTGGCGCGCGAGGCCATGGAGGCCGCAGGCGGAAAGCTGAAGGAGCTGGAAGACCAACGGCATGCGATTGAACAGAACCTGCAGCCGCTGCGCGACAAGATGACTGAGCTGCGTATGAAGGAGCAGGAAGCACGTATCAATGAACAGACGTTTACCCAGCAGTTGCTGGAAAATGGCGGCAATCTGCAAGAGCTTGCAGAGTTGGTCGAAAAGAAGACGCGTTCAACCGCCTACCAAGCCGAGATCAATCGCCTGACTGGCGAAATCACCGCCTTGGGTGCTGTCAACCTAGCGGCGCTGCAAGAGCTCGAACAAGCCAGTGTGCGTAAGGAGTTTCTCGACGCGCAGTCGACCGATTTGAAAGAAGCGGTTGTCACGCTCGAAGCCGCAATTAAGCGTATTGATCGCGAGACGCGTGACTTGCTACAGGCCACGTTTGATACGGTAAACCGGAACTTTATGGAACTGTTCCCCTCTCTGTTTGGTGGTGGCAATGCTTATCTGCGGCTGACTGGGGAAGAAATTCTGGATTCAGGCTTGCAGGTTTTCGCCCAGCCGCCGGGGAAGAAGAACTCGTCGATTCAATTGTTGTCGGGCGGCGAAAAGGCGCTGACGGCCTTGTCGCTGGTGTTCTCGCTCTTCCGCTTGAATCCCGCACCGTTTTGTTTGCTTGACGAGGTTGACGCGCCGCTCGATGATGCCAATACGGACCGCTTCTGCGAACTGGTCAAGAAGATGTCGGCTTCAACGCAGTTCTTGTTCATCACCCATAACAAAGTCACGATGGAGATGGCTGAGCAGCTAGTCGGTGTGACCATGAACGAGCCGGGATGCTCGCGAATCGTTGAGGTGGATATTCATGCGGCGAAAAAGTTTGCGACCAGCCCTGCCGAAGCAGTTGCGGCATGACACGGTTGCTTCGAATGAAAGTGCTCGATAGTAGGGCGTTTCCGGTTGAAATTGGCTGAAACTCCTCGCCAATATTAGACTTTACCATTGATATGATCTCTGACTTTCAGCTTGTCCTCATTGGTGCCATTGCGGTCGTCATCGTTGGTGTGGTGGTCTACAACCGCTGGCAGGAGGCAGTTTATAAGAAACGCGCTGACCAGTTGTTCGGTGCGGCGCGTAATGACGCGTTGTTCAATCCTAGTACACTGCCCAAAGCTGGTATCGAGCGACGAGAGCCTACCTTCGGCGCAATAGATTCTGGCGAGCAACAAGCGATAGACGAGTTAACTTCACCAATCCTGGCGGCTTGGCCCAACGACGACGGGGCGCATGTCGATGTTGAGCCGCGCAACCTAGTGCGTGGCACTGCCAGTGAGTTGGTGCCGACGATCAATACGGAAGTTGATACAGTCGCGATGATGTTGGCTGATGTACCGGTGGCGGCTGATATCTACGCGCCGATGATTGAGCAATCGCGAGGCCTCTCGCGCAGCCTCCTGTGGGAGGGGTTGGTCGGCGGTCTCTGGCAGCCGATTGATCCGACGCTCGATACTGCCTACCGCGAGATTAGGGTCGGCCTACAACTGGCTGATCGGGGCGGGGCTGTCGAACCATCGGTATTGGCACAGTTTGACGAAATGATGGCGTCGTTTGCGGCCAGTATCGGTGCAGTCTCGCAACGTGAGGACATGACGGCTGCGCAGCGGCGCGCGCAAATGGTCGACCGGTTTTGCGCAGAAACGGACATCGAGATCGCGGTAAATGTGGTCGGCAAAAATGGTGTGACGTTTGCGGCTACCAAGGTTCGCGGCCTCGCCGAGGCGCAGGGACTCACGGCGCTGCCTTCCGGAGAGTATGTATTGAAAGACGACTACGGTCGGGTGCTGTTTTGCCTGCGCAACGGCAATAGTGCGGAAGCGCCGACCTTGCGTGGTGAGCAGCCTTATTTCACGCAGATTACTTTTGCGCTCGATGTCCCTCGCACCCCCGAGCCAGGGCGGATTTTTGAGCGCATGTTCACGCTGGCGCTACAGTTTGCGGATGTGTTGCACGGCGAGTTGGTTGACGACAACAAAAAGCTGCTCACGGCAAACGGACGCAAGGTTATCGGCGAGACCATCCTCGGCATTACCGGTGAAATGCACAACCGCGGTGTTGCACCAGGCTGCTCGGTTGCGCTACGTCTGTACGCGTAACACATGCCGCTGAGGTTAATGGCGTGAGGGCAATACCAGACGATAGAGTCGACGCGGCCGGTGAAATCGCAGCGCTCCGCGCCGAACTTGACGAGCACCTCTACCGCTACCACGTACTTGACCAGCCGACCATCTCCGACGCCGTTTATGACCAGCTTTACCAGCGACTGGTCGCGCTCGAACAGCGACATCCCGACTTGATCACGGCGGATTCGCCGACACAACGTGTTGGTGCCAAACCGTTGGACGCGTTTTCGGAAGTCACACATCGTTTGCCGATGCTATCGCTTGGGAATGCCTTCTCCGACGATGAGATTGCCGCTTTTGACAAGCGCTGCAGGGCGCTGCTCGAAGACGCTGTTGGCGATGAGCTGCTTGAGTATGCTTGCGAGCCGAAGTTTGACGGCCTCGCCATATCACTCACCTATGTTGATGGTTTGTTTGTCCAGGGTGCGACTCGTGGTGACGGCACCACGGGTGAAGACGTCACCCAAAACCTGAAGACGGTTCGTTCAATTCCGCTGCGAGTCAGAACAACAGCGCGTCTGCTGGAGGTGCGTGGTGAAGTGTTGATGCAGCGCCGCGACTTTGAGTCACTGAACGCCCGCCAGGCTGCTAAACATGAAAAGGTATTCGTCAACCCGCGCAACGCGGCGGCAGGTTCGTTGCGACAACTCGACCCGCGAGTCACTGCCGAACGACCGCTCTCGTTTTTTGCTTATGGCCTTGGGCTGACAGAGGGTTTTGCGCTTCCGGATACGCATAGTGCGGCAATGGATTTGCTGGCGCGATTGCGCTTTCCGATTACCACTGAACGTGCGGTGGTGTTGGGCGTCACGGGGCTGCGCAACTATTTCGAGCGCATCAGCAAGGCGCGCTCTAGTCTGCCTTTCGATATCGACGGCGTAGTTTACAAGGTCAATAAACTGGCACTTCAACAGCAACTGGGGTTTGTGTCGCGCGCGCCGCGGTTTGCCATCGCACATAAATTTCCCGCCGAGGAAGCGACGACAATATTGGAAGGTATCGACGTACAAGTTGGCCGCACCGGTGCCATCACACCCGTGGCGAGGTTGAAACCGGTGTTTGTCGGTGGCACCACCGTATCCAACGCAACCTTGCACAATGAAGACGAATTGCGGCGCAAAGACCTGAAGATCGGCGACACCGTCATTGTCCGGCGAGCGGGGGATGTCATCCCGGAGGTGGCTTCCCCGATACTGTCACTGCGTCCGGTTGATGCGCGTGAATTTGTCATGCCAGTGCGCTGCCCCGAGTGTGACTCGGCGATCATGAAACTGGAGTGCGAGGCTGTCGCCCGCTGTACCGGCGGACTCTACTGTCCGGCGCAACGCAAACAGGCGTTGCTGCATTTTGCACAGCGACGCGCGCTGAATATTGAAGGGCTGGGGGACAAACTCGTGGAGCAGATTGTTGAGCGTGGCCTGGTGCACTCTCCGGCGGACCTCTATCGATTGGGTCTGGCCGCGCTCTCAAGCCTCGAGCGCATGGCGGAAAAATCCGCGCAAAATTTGCTCGACGGCATCGCCGCTTCAAAGCAAACCACACTCGCACGTTTCATGTTTGCTTTGGGAATACGCCACGTCGGCGAGGCCACCGCAAGAGATCTGGCGAAGCACTTCGGCAATCTCGACCGTCTGATGGACGCGCCGCTCGACGAGTTACTGCGGGTGAACGACGTCGGTCCGGTGGTGGCGCAATCGATCCGGCAGTTCTTTGACCAGCCGCACAACCGCGAAGTAGTTGAGCAGCTACGGGCATGTGGCGTTCACTGGCCCGAGACTGCTGGCAATGCGGCAGTCGACGCGAAAGGCCCGTTTGCCGGGAAGACGGTGGTACTGACCGGCACACTGTCGTCGATGTCGCGTGACGATGCAAAGGACCGGCTCGAAGCGCTCGGTGCGAAGGTTTCGGCGAGCGTATCGAAGAAGACTGATTTTGTCGTCGCAGGCGCTGAGTCCGGTAGTAAACTCGATAAAGCACAGGCGCTAGGGGTCGCCGTCCTGACAGAAGTCGAGTTTCTCTCGTATCTGAACCCAACGGAATAACTACTGATGAAAGTAAAAAAAGTCACCAAGGCAGTGTTTCCCGTTGCGGGTCTTGGCACGCGGTTTTTACCCGCCACCAAAGCCAGTCCCAAGGAAATGCTGCCGGTAGTGGATAAGCCGCTGATCCAATACGCGGTGGAGGAGGCCGCCGCCGCAGGTATCACAGAAATGATCTTTGTGACTGGTCGCGGCAAGCGTACCATTGAAGATCATTTCGATAAAGCGTACGAACTCGAGGCGGAGTTGTACGCCAAGGGAAAACAAAAGCTGCTTCACGAAGTCCGCAATATGCTGCCAACAAATGTGCAGTATGTTTATGTGCGTCAACCGGAGGCGTTGGGCCTTGGGCATGCGGTGTTATGTGCGAAGCACCTCGTCGGTGACGAGGCATTTGCGGTGATTCTGGCCGATGACTTGATCGACGCCAAGCTACCGGTCATGCGTCAAATGGTGCAACAGTATGAACAGTATGCGGCGTCCATACTGGGTTGTGTCGAAGTTCCCAAGAGCGAAGTGTCTTCCTACGGTATCGTTGATTCAAAACCGGTATCGAAGAAGCGCGGCGAACGTGTTTCGCGCATGTCTGGCATCGTGGAAAAGCCGAAGCCCGAAGACGCGCCGTCGACGTTGAGCGTGGTGGGGCGCTACATCCTTACCCCGGCGGTGTTCTCGCATCTGGAAAAAATTCAGCAGGGGGTAGGCAAAGAGATCCAGCTTACGGACGCAATTGCGGCGCTGTTGAAGAAGGAAAAGGTATTTGCCTATGAATTCGAGGGGACTCGTTATGATTGCGGTTCAAAACTCGGTTATCTTCAGGCAACAGTCGCGCTGGGAATGAAACATGCCGAAGTCGGCAAGGCTTTCGCCGAACATATAAACGCGATGAGCACAGGGCGTTAAGACCGAGTGGCTAGGGCAGTAGCATCGCGACCGCCATCAGCCGCAGTTGTACAACAGTTGTCTAACTCACAATCGATTCCCGCCATGACTCTCGATGAAGCTAACGCCATCATGACCAACTCTGAGCTGCTGTTCACCCGGCAAGAGGTCGATGCGGCGACTGCCAGTGTGGCGGCGAAAATCAACCGTGATTACGCAGCCAAACACCCGTTGATCCTGTCCGTTATGGGCGGTGCCGTAGTTTTTACCGGGCAACTGCTGCCGTTGCTGACGATTGCCTGCGATTTTGATATCGTTCAGGCGTCGCGCTACGGCAACGCAAAAGTAGGAGCGGAGCTGACTTGGCGCGTCGCGCCTCGTGACAATGTAGCCGGGCGACACGTTTTGCTAATCGACGATATTCTTGATGAAGGCGTTACTCTGGCGGCGATCGTCGCATTGCTGAAAAGCCAGGGCGCGTTGAGCGTTGCGTGTGCGGTTTTTTGCGTGAAGGACTATGGTGTCGAGCGCAACGCCGCAAAGCCATTGCAAGCAGAATATGTTGGGCTAAGCGTGCCCAACCGCTTTGTGTTCGGCTACGGTATGGACGTCTCCGGGGCGTGGCGCAATCTCGGCGAAATTCGCGCTATCCGGGGAAAATAGTGCGGCCCTCCAATTCGCGCTGCGGTGCCGCCGACTCGCCATTGAGCGGGCAGTTTGAGGCATTTATGCTTGGAAACGCCCGTCAATTAAGGACTTTTAAGATTTTTTATCGGAGATCGCTGTGCTTGCAATTATTGGCGGAACCGGGCTGACCAACTTGCCCAATTTGGAAATCACCGGCAAGGAGGTAGTACGAACGCCCTACGGTGACCCTTCCGGCTACCTGACTTATGGGCGCATTGGCGCGGCGACGGTGGTGTTTTTGGCGCGGCATGGGTACGGCCACACACTGCCGCCCCACGAGGTGAACTATCGCGCCAATATTTGGGCGTTGAAATCAGCCGGCGTGGTGCGAGTGTTAGCGGTCAACGCGGTGGGTGGGGTCGCTGCAAATCTGGGACCTGGCATGCTTGCCGTGCCAGATCAGGTGATTGACTACACTTATGGCCGAAAACATACGTTCTTTGAGGGTGATGCGCCCGTCACCCACATCGACCTAACAGACCCGTACTGCGCCCGCGCAAGAGCGCTCTATCTGGCTGCGGCAAAAGCAGCCAGCATTGATGTGATCGAGAACGGCACATTAGGTGTCACTCAGGGCCCGCGGCTCGAAACGCGCGCCGAAGTGGGCCGCCTTGCGCGCGACGGATGTACGATGATCGGCATGACGACGATGCCCGAGGCCTCTCTTGCAAGAGAGCAGGGTCTTTCCTATGCCACCCTGGCGTTATCCATGAATCATGCAGCGGGACTGGGTAGTTCGGCTGAAGGCATCAAACTTGCTGACGCCGACGCGGTGTTGAAGGTTGGTATGGAGAAGGTGAAGCTGATCTTGGCGCGAGCAGTTGAGATGCACGCAGCGATGCCCGCCGACGTGCGTGGCTACAAATAGCACACTCGCCGAGCGAGCAGTCTCACCACAATTTGCAGGGGCAACCATGGCGATACGGCCAATACTAAAAATGGGCACACCATCGTTAATGCAGCGCTCGCGGGAGTTATCAACCGACAAGTTCGGAAGTGCTGAACTCATGTCGCTTCTTCAGGATATGAAAGAAACCATGCTCGACGCGCATGGTGCCGGACTCGCTGCGCCACAAATTGGCGAGAATGTACGTGTGGTGATTTTTGAAGTGCGGGAGAACCCGCGTTACCCGGACGTTCTGGTGCCGTTTACGGTGTTGATTAACCCGGTGATTACGCCACTATCAGATCAACTCGTCGAGGGGTGGGAGGGTTGTCTCTCGGTGCCGGGACTTCGCGGGGCTGTGCAGCGCTATGATCATATCCACTACACCGGGTTCGATGCAGAAGGAAATCCTATAGATCGCACTGTTCAGGGCTTTCATGCGCGTGTTGTTCAACACGAGTGCGACCACCTCGATGGTGTGCTCTACCCGATGCGTATGAAAGATATGTCAAAGTTTGGATTCACCGAGATCCTGTTTCCTCACTTGGCACCTTATGACGATGACTAAGTGGATAACAACCAACCGGAAAGGCTAAGCGATGAGTGATCCTACCGACTCCACCCCGACCGCGACGGCAGCGGCCATTGAGCGCGACCTATCGTCGGAAAAAAATACCCTGCACATTCTGTATGTGCTGCATGGTTTGGCACCCTTCACTTTCTGGACGCTGGCTATTGTTGCCATGATTGTCGGTGCCGCCAAACAGGGCGATGTGCGTGGAACTTACCTTGATACACACTATGGGTGGCTTTCGCGGACGTTTTGGTTCGGGATTTTGTGGGCCATCCTTGCGTGGGGCGCGTTCTGGATACTCGGCTTGCTGACGCTGGGTATCGGCATGATTGTGTTATGGGTGCTGCCCGTCGCCGTGCTGATTTGGTACCTATACAGGGTGATCTACGGTTGGTTAAAGCTCAATGACGGTAAGTCGATTGGTTAAGCGACCGCATCCTGCAAAGAGCATTTGAGCGAATCGGCGAACGCCGGCTCTGCCAGTCTGGCGTGTTCGACAATGAAAACGTCCTCGGCGCGGCTGCCGAGCGTGGTGATCCGGGCGTCGTGGAGGTTGATATTCGATTGAATCAGCGCGCGGGCGATTGCCGACAACAGGCCCGGTTTGTCGGCGCAGGTAATGCCGATTTCAAAAAAAGGGGCGACGCGTGATTTTCGCAGAGACACCTCGGGCAATAGCGGGAAGTGTTTTGCCTGCCGTGCAGAGCGCGCGCGCGAGGGTTCGGGGATGTCGGCGGCCAGCAGCGCATTGGTTAGCTCCTTCTGGATGATCGGCCCCGACGACTGTGCTGGTGGCTGATGGGCATTGCGCGCGGCCTGGCGTGATTTTGGCAGCACACGAAAGCTGTCGAGAGCGTATCCGTTGGTCGTTGTGTAGATTCTCGCGGAGACAATATCGAACTGCATGCGTTCGAAGGCATTGGTAATTCGAGAAAACACGCCGACCTCGTCTTGCGTCATAACCAGCACTTCAAAAAGCGCGCCGTGATCGTCCTCGCGGACAAAAATGCGCGGCGCGACGGGTGCGACATCGTCCCTGATTGCTTCGGCGTGCCAGACTAAATCGTCCACATCGAAACGCTGGAAGTAACGCTCATTTACCTGCCGCCAAATCGGCGGCTCTGTTTCCGCGTTCATTCGGCTTAGTGCGTCGCGCCGCTTGAATTCGATGAAGTGCGGGTTGATCGCGCTATCACCGCGCAACAAGCGCCGCGTTGCTCTGAAAAGTTCCTCCAACAGTTTTGCTTTCCAACCATTCCACACGTGGGGGCTGGTTCCGCGTATATCGGCCACAGTCAGCAGATACAACGCGGTGAGGCGATACTCATCACCAACAAGCGACGCAAATTGGGAGATTACCTCGGGGTCAGAGAGGTCTTGCTTTTGCGCCGTTGCCGACATCATCAGATGCGTCTCGACTAGCCATTCAACCAGCTCGATTTGCGACGGCGGCAACCCCAACCGGCGGCAAAAACGATGTGCATCACGGGTGCCGAGTTTTGAGTGATCTCCACCACGCCCCTTCGCGATATCGTGAAACAGGCAGGCAAGGTACAAGACGTGTTTCTCTTCAAATGCACTTGCCAACTCATGGCAAAAAGGAAACTCATGCGAAAAGCGCGGCAGCACCAAACGGCGCATATTTCTTAGCACCATCAGGATGTGCTCGTCCACTGTGTAGACATGAAACAGGTCGTGTTGCATTTGTCCGACAATTCGCCCAAACGCCGGCAAATAGCGACCGAGAATGCCATAACGACTGAGCCGCCTCAGGGTAAAAGTCAGACGCTCGCTTTGCAGGATGTTGAGAAACGTATCGTTCACGTCGCGATCTTCACGAAATGCTGGGCCGATATTTGGCGCTTCCCGCCAAATTGCCCTTAACGTTTCAGCCGAAAAAAATTCGGCTTCGTCAGTTCGCTGCAGTGCCAAGAATGCGCGAAATATTGCCCGCGGATCGCGTCGAAAAATGCCCAGATCAACGGCTGCAAGATTGCCGTTCACCAGCTCAAAGTCTTGGTCTATCTTGCGGACAAGATCGCGTTCCTTGCGCAAGATTTTCTCGCTCAGATTGGCGAGAAGAATTGAGTTGAGCTGCCAAATGATTTTGGCGGAAAGATAATAACGACGCATCAATACTTCAGAGGCCAACTTGGCGCGTGTGGGTTTCAACTTGAGTTGTTCGGCAAGCGCTGTTTGATGGTCAAACACGAGGCGATCTTCGCGTCGTCCAGCAAGGTAATGCAGACGAATGCGCAAGTCGATCAATATTCGTCGGTGTTGGGCGATGAGCTTGGCCTCGGCCCCGGTTAGCAGTCCTGCCGTTGCAAGCGCGGACCAGTCAGCCGAGGCTTCGCCACCGATATTTGCAGCGCGTGCAATCCAGAGCACCGTTTGCAAATCACGCAGACCACCCGGACTTTCTTTGATGTTCGGTTCGAGATTGAGCGCAATATCATGGTGCCTTGCATGGCGCCGCCGCTGCTCATCTATCTTGGCTTGAAGAAAGGCGGGTAGGGTACGCGCACGGTTGAGCTGCGCCGTGAGTTTGGACGCGAGTTGTTGGTTCCCCCATAACCATCGTGCCTCTAACATGCTGGTGTCAACGGTGATGTCCTTGGAAGCTTCCTCGACACATTGCTTGATGGTGCGCACAGAAATGCCGGGCTCCAGACCGACATCCCACAAAAAGCCAACAAACGCCTCGATCTTGCCTGTGTGATTGACGGGTTGTGCTCCCTCCGGCAGCAATACCAATACATCTACGTCCGAGGCTGGAAACAGAAAACCGCGACCATATCCGCCAACTGCGATTAGGGCAATGTCCACCGGTAAGCCGATGTCCGTGGCGATCCGTGAGATCAATGCATCAACCACTGCGGCGTGCTGGCGCAGATTTCGATCTGGCTGCGGACGCTTTAGGTAACTTGCCTTGATTAACGCGCGCTCCTCGGCAAGCCAATCTCGCAGAGGTTTCAGGTAGGCTAAACGTGTAAGCGGGTCGGTGTTCACCGCCGACTCACTCAAATCTAGGCGTGTGCCGCAGTCGCGGTAGCCACGGGCGGTGGTGGGGAGCCGGCCGACAACGTCAGTACTTCATAACCCGTCGGCGTGACTAACACCGTGTGCTCCCATTGCGCCGACAGGCTGTGATCGGCTGTTACAACCGTCCAGCCATCCCCTAACATGCGGATATCCCTCTTGCCGGCGTTGATCATGGGCTCGACGGTAAATATCATGCCCGCCTGAAGTTTCATCCCCTGTCCGGGCCTGCCGTAATGCAGAATCTGCGGATCCTCATGAAACTTTTGCCCGATACCGTGACCACAGAACTCACGGACGACTGAAAACCCATTGCCCTCTGCGAGGGTTTGGATGGCATGACCGATATCGCCGATTGTCGCACCGGGCTTCACTTTGCGTATGCCACGCCACATGGCTTCATAAGTGGTTTCACATAGCCGCTTGGCTTGGATTGATGGCTCTCCGACGTAAAACATTCGGCTGGTATCACCATGGTAAGTCTGATGGATAACGGTAACGTCGATATTGATGACATCGCCGTTTTTCAGCACCTTATCTCCGGGAATACCATGGCAGACCTGATGATTGACCGAAGTGCAGCAGGAGGCCGGGTAGGGGCGGTGTCCGGGTGGCGCGTAACCGAGCGTCGCAGGCACGGTTCCCTGAACGTCGACCATGTAATCATGACAAAGCCTGTTGAGCTTGCCGGTCGTCACACCGGGTTTAATGTAGGGCGCGATGTAGTCGAGAACTTCCGACGCAAGTCTCCCTGCGGCACGCATTTTTTCGATGTCGGATTCGGATTTCAGAGCGACGTTCATATTCAACTTCTACAGGAGGGCAACCGTGTCGTTAGTGGCGGGGTACCACCTACGCATTTGCCAATGCGACTCCTGACAAAAAATGGCGCATGGGAGCTGCCGTAACAGCCAAATTATACCAGCCGAGGGAGACACGCCCTGCCGCGCCCGCCTGTCCGACCGTCAGTCTTCGCTTCCGCTGATCGGTCTAGACGAGTCTTTCTCTTAGTGCCTGGCGCTTGATGGTAACCCTGCTTTCTCGCGTTTTTTTATGGTGCGGTGCCGACACCTCGCGCTCAAGCCAGAACTTGAATTTCCCGGCGGACGGGTGGCGGACACGCGAAACGACGAGGATCACGGCGTTTTCCGAGAAGCCCCGTAGCCGCTCGCCGGGTATCACGCGGTAATCGCATTCGCCATCGGCGAATTGGTATGTTTTGGAAACAGTTTGCCCCAATACCGGCAATAGGTCTTTGTCACAAAACCACCAGTGCCCAAAATCATGCTCCCTCAGACTTGCATTTTTGGTAACTTTATGCTTAAAATTGAAAGCTTTACGAAAGTTTCTGAGAATCTTCGGGCTGCCTTTCGCTTCGCTATTTCGTTGTAAATCGTCCCGCCCGCACCGTTAAGGTCTGGTGCAATGTTCCTTTGAACGTCGCCTAGTACGCCGGGTGGAAGACATAACCTTAACCAGAAAGAACTACTGATGTCTATAACCATGCGTCAAATGCTGGAAGCTGGTGTCCACTTTGGTCACCAAACGCGCTTCTGGAACCCAAAGATGGCACCGTACATTTTCGGTGCCCGCAACAAGATTCATATCATCAACCTCGAAAAATCATTGCCGATGTATCAAGAGGCATTGAAATTCGTCCGCACACTTGCCGCAAACAAAGGCACCATTCTTTTTGTCGGCACCAAGCGCCAAGCCCGGGAAATCATCATGGAAGAGGCCACACGCGCGGGCATGCCTTTTGTGGATTTCCGCTGGCTCGGCGGCATGATGACCAACTACAAGACTGTCAAAGGTTCGTTGAAGCGCCTGAAAGATCTTGAGCAGATGGTAGAAGATGGTTCCCTTGCGAAACTATCGAAAAAAGAAGCGCTGACCTATTCTCGTGAGTTGGAAAAGCTACAGCGGGCAATGGGCGGCATCAAGGATATGGGCGGTGTTCCAGACGCCGTGTTTGTAATCGACGTCGGCTACCACAAGATCGCCGTGACGGAAGCCAAGAAGCTTGGCGTGCCGGTAATAGGCGTGGTTGACACAAACAATTCGATGGATGGTGTGGACTACATTATTCCAGGTAACGACGACTCCACCCGGGCGATACGCCTCTATGCCCGTGGCGTTGCAGACGCAATTCTTGAAGGCAAGAGCCAGGTTATCAACGAGATGGTTAAGGTGACCGATGAACTCGTCGAGGTGACTGAAGAAGAAGCCAAGTAATCAGCAAAATACGGGAAAAAGGGGCTCCGGCCCCTTTTTTTTAACTGTAGGAAGATGAATTTTGATTAACCAAATGATCGTAATCTGCGCTGGATTGGCCGACTGGTTCGTTAACAGTGGCAGACGATCAAAGTAATGAGGATTGGAACGGAAATGGCAGAAGTAACAGCAGGGATGGTCAAAGAGTTGCGTGAGAAGACGGATGCGCCGATGATGGAATGTAAAAAGGCGCTGTCGGAAGCCGCTGGTGATATGGCCAAGGCCGAAGAGATTCTGCGGGTTAAGTTAGGTAATAAAGCGACCAAGGCTGCCTCCCGTATTGCGGCCGAGGGGGTGTGCGCGATTTACATTGCTGCGGACCAAAAGCTAGGCGCGATCATCGAGGTAAATTGCGAAACAGACTTTGTTGCGAAGAACGATGATTTCCTCGCGATGTCGGCGGCTCTTGCAAAAATGGTTGCTGAGGCAAACCCGCAAGACGTTGAAGCGTTGTCGGCAATGCCGATGAACGGCACTTCTGTCGACGAAGCTCGCAAGGCGCTAATCGGCAAGGTCGGGGAAAATCTGTCCTTGCGCCGTTTCAAGCGCGTCGAGGCGGTTGGTGTGCTTACCTCCTACATCCATGGAGGTGCAAAAGTGGCCACATTGGTCGATACAACCGGCGGTGATGCGCTGTTGGCGAAAGACATCGCCATGCATATCGCCGCAACAAAGCCGAAGGCGCTGGATTCGTCGGGCGTGCCGGCCGAAGACATCGCCAAAGAGCGTTCCGTGGCTGCGGCAAAGGCAGCAGAATCGGGCAAGCCCGCTGAAATCGTCGCCAAGATGGTCGATGGCTCAATTGCAAAGTTCCTCAAGGAAGTCTCTTTGCTTTCTCAGCCGTTTGTGAAGGATGACAAACAAACCATCGAACAACTGATGAAGTCAAAAGGCGCAAAGGTGAATGGCTTTACGCTTTATGTCGTTGGTGAAGGAATTGAGAAGAAAGTCACTGACTTCGCGGCTGAAGTGGCCGAGCAGGCGGCGGCGGCCAAGAAGAGACAAGATGACGGCTCCGCGCCGGAGGCTGTTGCGCCGTAGCATCACCAGACGTAAGTTTCGCTGGTGTCGCTGTGCGCTGCGGCGGTGTCAGTGGGTAATGAACGAGTTTTGCCACAATCGTCTGCGATGATTGTGGTGAGGATGTTGTCAAACACGGTCAAGGAGGACCTCTCGCAATGTCGCCCGCTGTTTTGTCCCCTGCATCTCCTAATGCGCCTCTTCCTCCCAAGTACACGCGTATCCTGCTGAAGCTATCCGGCGAAGCGCTGATGGGTGATGATGCGTTTGGTATCAACCGTCAGACCATCGAACGCATCGCAGCAGAGATCAAAGAAATTGCTGATCTCGGCGTTGCTATTGGTGTCGTCATTGGTGGCGGCAACATTTTTCGCGGTGTATCGACGAGTGCCGCCGGTATGGATCGTGCGACCGCCGATTACATGGGTATGCTGGCGACCGTGATCAACTCGCTTGCGTTGCAAGATGCCCTGTCGAAGGTGGGCTTAACCCCGCGTATACAGTCCGCCATCAATATCGAACCGGTCGTCGAGCCGTATATCCGTGGCAAGACCATGCGCTATCTTGACGAAGGCAAAGTCGTGGTGTTCGCTGCCGGCACGGGAAATCCGTTTTTCACCACCGATACCGCCGCAGCACTTCGGGGCCGTGAAATGGAGGCGCAGATTGTGTTGAAGGCAACCAAGGTGGACGGCGTCTACACCGCCGATCCGAAGACGGATAAAAGCGCCACGCGTTATCATTCGATCACCTTTGATGAGGCCATTATCAAAAATCTGAAGGTGATGGACGCCACGGCAATTGCCTTGTGTCGCGATCAGAAGCTGCCGATAAACGTCTTCTCGATCTTCAAGCAGGGCGGGTTGAAGCGCGTCGTGCTCGGTGAAGACGAGGGTACACTGGTTCACGCATAGCTGTGGTTACTAAAACATCGTCAGTGGAGTAAATCATGAATGTTGCTGATTTAAAGAAAACGTGTGAGCAAAAGATGCAGAAAAGCGTCGATTCACTCAAAAATAACTTGGCAAAGATTCGCACGGGGCGTGCCCACGCTGGCATGCTTGACCAAATTCATGTTGACTACTATGGTTCGCCAACCGCATTGACCGCTGTCGCAAGCATGAATGTGGCGGATGCGCGAACCATCATCGTCCAGCCATTCGAAAGAAAGATGACTTCCGTGATTGAAAAGGCGATTCGAGATTCCGATCTGGGGCTGAATCCTTCAACGACCGGTGACGTGGTGCGTGTGCCGATGCCATCCCTGACAGAAGAGCGCCGCCGCGAAATGGCCAAATTGGTCAAGGGTGAAGGTGAAGATGCGAAAGTCGCGGTGCGGAACATACGCCGCGATGCAAACAACCAGCTAAAGGACGCGCTGAAGGCAAAGACCCTACCCGAGGATGCCGAGAAGAAGGCGCAGGATGACGTTCAAAAAATGACAGATAAGTTTGTGTTGGAAATCGACAAACTCGTCCACGATAAAGAAAAAGAGTTGATGTCGGTCTGATGCGGTCGTAAAGCGCCCCACTATGTTCGCGTAAATCACTCAAATGAACGAAATCCCACTATGAACTATGAGAGTCCAACTCAGGTGATACCGGCATTTACGAGTGTGCCGCGGCACGTGGCAATCGTGATGGATGGCAACGGACGCTGGGCAAAAAACCGCTTCATGCCGCGGGTAGCCGGACATAAACGTGGCGTGGAGGCAGTGCGAGAGACCGTCAAGACTTGTGGTGAACTCGGTATCGAATACCTTACGTTGTTTGCTTTTTCTTCTGAAAATTGGCGGCGGCCTGCCGAGGAGGTCTCGGTGCTGATGCAGTTGTTTTTGGTGGCGTTGGACAATGAGGTCGCCAAGTTACACGCTAATGGTATTCGCTTCAAAGTCATCGGTGATTTGACGCGATTTGATGCACGGCTTCGCGACAAGATCGCGGCCAGCGAAGCGCTCACTGAGAGCAACACTGCATTGACACTCACGGTTGCCGCTAACTATGGGGGGCGCTGGGATATTCTTCAGGCGATGAACAAAGCGCAGCAGGAGCGCGTTTCAGCGAATCGCGAGGTTAGCGAGTTTTCGGAAGACTTGCTCACGCCATACTTATCGATGGCCTACGCACCGGAGCCTGATTTGTTTATCCGTACCGGTGGAGAACAAAGGCTCAGCAATTTCCTGATATGGCAGCTTGCCTATACCGAGTTCTATTTCACGCCTGAACTTTGGCCTGATTTTGGCCGCTCCAGCCTGATTCGTGCTGTTGATTCCTATGGCAAGCGCGAGCGCCGTTTTGGTCGTACCAGTGATCAGTTGGCGGCTTCCTTGGGTATCTCCTCAGACTGCACGTCTGACGCTGCCTAGGCAAGATAGGCCGCGCCGCGCGCAACAGACTAAATGCTCAAAACCCGTATCATCACCGCGCTGGTCATCCTGCCGGTTGTTTTCATTGCGTTATTCTCGTTTCCCAATTGGGCGTGGGATCTTTTCACGCTGGCGATCACGCTGGTAGCCTGCTGGGAATGGAGCCGCTTTTGCCGATTGTCTAACAACGGTGCACGCGCGTTTTTTGCAATATCGTTAGCGGGCGCTGCGGTTGTTTTTTTTACCTATCTTGGCATGACACCGTTGGCCTTTGAGATGATCGCATCGGTCGGTTTTATCGTCTCAGCCGTCTTCTGGCTGCTGGTGGCACCGCTGTGGCTTGCCAACACTTGGCGTCCTATTGGCGGGACTGGTACGTGGATCGCGGCCTTCACCGGGTGGGTTGTGATTTTTCCGACCTGGTTGGCATTTTTATCACTTTATGACCTAGGGCCATGGATGCTGCTGAGCTTCGCGCTGATTGTTTGGATTGCCGACATTGCTGCGTATTTCGTTGGTAAGAGTATTGGCAAACATAAACTTGCGCCATCGATTAGCCCAGGCAAAACCATTGAAGGGGCGGTTGGCGGCATAGCTGGGGTAGGTATTTATTTTTTCATCTGGCAGCACCTGGCGGAGATCGCTGTCGCACGGGGCGATGACTGGGCGCGTGAGTTACATTCACACGGCTGGGTGCTGTTCGCGATGTTTTTGCTGCTCGGTTTGGTCTCGATCATTGGTGATCTGTTCGAGTCATGGATGAAGCGCGGCGTGGGTATGAAGGACTCGTCCAGCCTCCTGCCGGGCCACGGCGGCATACTTGATCGAATCGATGCGCTCACTTCCACACTGCCCTTGGCCGGGCTTTACTTGTTGGTAATGCAGAAGCTATGAGTGATCAATTGAAGGTGAGAAACGTAACGGTACTCGGGGCGACCGGCTCGATTGGATTGAGCACCCTAGATGTGATTGCCCGGCACCCAGACCGTTTTTGTGTATTTGCACTCTCGGGTGCAACGAAGGCGGGCGAGCTGGCCGCATTGTGCGAGCGCTTCACGCCGAGATTTGCGGTTATGACCGACAACGA
>JBEILF010000027.1:0-23653 GCA_040379385.1 Burkholderiales bacterium
CTCGGCGGACGGCGGAGCAGGGGCCCGCGCAAGCGGGATGCGACCCGAAGCGAGCGAAAGGTGTCGGACAAGACCATGTCTGAACTCTCCACCAAACCGTACTTAATCCGTGGCATCTACGAATGGTGTGCCGACACCACCTACACGCCGTATCTCATCGTCAAAGTTGATCAAAATGTTCGCGTACCAATGGAGTACGTAAAGAATGGGGAGATCGTGTTGTCGGTGTCGCAGCAAGCCACGCGCAATCTCACCATCGGCAACGATCTGATTCAGTTCTCGGCGCGATTTAATGGTGTCTCGCGGGAGATTTCCATTCCAATCTATGCCGTTCAAGCAATTTTTGCCAGAGAAAATGGCCGCGGCGTATTCTTCGAGCCGGAGTCGCCGCCCGAGTCATTTAGCGAAACAGTCGGCGCTCCCGGTCCAGCAGTGGTGACACCGATGCTACAGTCCGTTCCGCGTATTGCCGATATCACCGCCGTAAGCGCAAATACGGGTGACGGGGAAGAGTCGCGCCCCCATGAAGACTCTACCGATCAGCCGGACAAGCCCAAGGGCCCGCCGCGCGGAAATTTGCGCGTGATCAAGTGACCTGCACACGAACGGCCCGGCTTTGTTATGCTTACCGTCAAACTATCGTGGAGCGACAAATGAGCATGACCGTCTCTGAATTGTTGGCAGACAAAGCCAAACAGGCGCCAAGCGCAATGTTGTACATGGTGGAACCAGAGGCTGGCGTCAAAGAGGCCGTCGCCTTAATGACCGAAAAGGCGATAAGTAGTGTGATCGTCGCTAATGCTGGAGAGATGCAAGGGCTTATTACCCTCCGAGAGATTCTCGCAGCGCTTAACAGACAAGGTGGGTCGGTCATGCAGGCCAAGTGTCGCCACGTAATGAAGGTCAACCCGCCTACTGCCAAACTCGAAGACACCGTCGATCATCTTCGCAGCCTCATGACGGAGATGCATATCACCCATGTACCGGTCATGAATCATGATCGACTAGTTGGAATACTTTCATTCCATGACATTGCAAGAAGCGCAATTAAAGATGTCGCTTTTGAAAATTCTCTACTGAAGCAATACATCAAGAACTGGCCTGCAAACGGGTAGCCCACCGTCAGCCAACAGCGTAGTCCACTGCAAGCCCTGCGAACACCACTGCACCGAACCAGTTGTTATGCAGAAACGCCTTGAAGCATTTCTCGCGTTCGCGATTGCGAATGAGTACATAGTGATAAAGCGAAATGCCCGCTGCCGCAACAAGGCCGAGCCAATACGCCCAACCGAGGCTACTTGCTTTGCCAACACCGGTAAGAATCAATAGCGCGAGCAAGTAACAAAGCATTACTGCGGCGATATCAAACCGGCCAAAAAAAATCGCCGATGTGCGGATGCCGATTTTGAGGTCATCGTCACGATCAACCATTGCGTACTCGGTGTCGTAGGCGACGGTCCAAAAGGCGTTGGCTGCGAGTAACCACCAAGCGATCACCGGTACTGAATTTGTCGTCGCGGCGAACGCCATCGGGATGCCGAAACCAAATGCGAGTCCGAGATAGGCCTGCGGTATTACAAAGAATCGTTTGGTAAACGGATAACTCACGGCGAGAGCGGCGGCGACCACGCTTAGCTGTAACGTCAGCGTGTTCAAGAATGTGATCACCAGTGCGAGAGCCACAAGCGCCAGAACCGCTGCCATGAGCAACGCTTCTTTGGTGGAGATGAGCTGCGCAGCCAGCGGGCGCCCTTCGGTACGTTTGACGTGCCGATCAAAGTCTCGGTCCGCATAATCGTTGATCGCACAACCCGCCGAGCGCATCAAGAATGTGCCGAGTACAAATACGACCAAAATCGTCCATCCCGGAGTGCCCTGCGACGCGATCCAAAGCCCCCACAAGGTTGGCCACAACAACAGTAGTGTACCGATCGGGCGGTCGAAGCGGATGAGCTTGAGGTAGAGCGAGAGCCGTGATCGGAGCGAAGTGGAGTGCATAGCGCTATTTTGCGGGAGCCGGACGAAGCATGAAGGTTGCGAATCAAATAGAAAAGTCAAATAGGAACGGGCACTTACAGCCACTTTTTCCGGAAGATAGCCGTCCCTATTGGAGTTCGCGCATAAGATCGTTCACCTTGCGCACATCCAAGAGGCTGTTCGTGCGCAAGCCGCTACAGACATCGAGGCCATATGGCTGTACGGTGGCCACCGCATTATGCAGGTTTGCCGCATTCAGACCGCCAGCCAGAAACACTGGCTTGCCCACGGCGTTGCGAATGCGGCGGCTCACCGACCAATCGTGCGTACCACCAGTGCCGCTAAGCTCCTTCACTGCGAGTGACTGATTGCCGGAGTCGAGCAGAATCGCATCAATCCAAGCTGCAGCGTTGATCGCCTCATTCAGCGAGGCTTCGCCGCTAACGTGAATCACTTGTACCAGCTCCACATTTGGTAGCGCGCGGCGTAATTCACGTGGTGCCGCATGTGGCACATGATCAACCAGTTGCAGCGTGGTGGTGCCACAGCGCTGCTGCTGCGCGATGATGGCGGCCGAGTCTGTCTATGCAGTCAGCAAAAAAGTTCGAATCGATGGCGACGTTTCTGCGACGTGGGCCGCAATGATCGCTATTTGTCGCTCGTCAATTACGCTGGGGCCACTCGGCATTGTCGAGACCAGTCCGAGTGCTGCAGCGCCCGTGGAAATTGCCAGCTCCGCTTGTTCGACCGAGGCAATACAGCAAATTTTTACAACCGGTGGTGGCATCAAATCATAGCCCCAGCGATGGCAGAAAAACCTCAGTTACCATCAATGGTTGGCTGCGCTTTAGAAACACGCTACGCCGCGCCCAAGCCGCCGTATCGATGCCGCCGCGTTTGAGTAACGCGTGGCCTTGGTGCAGTTCGCGATATTCGATTGGCATCCGCGAGACAAGTGGATCGTGGAACAACATCTCTGCGAGCGGACGCGACCCTAATCGAGACAGTCCGCGCCAGGCACCGGCAAGATCACGCGGGTTAACGGCTGTGTGCGCAAACACCAGCGGTGTGACGCCGGATCGTAGGACTACCTCCCGAACAATTGCCAGCTCCCCCCGACGGAGCCGTAGGGCGCGCCGCTCATCGTTTAGCGGCACGACTAACTGCTGCCCAAGCCGAACCAGATTGAAATCCGGAAAATGCGCCACGATACGTGCCGTGAGTGAACCGCGGTCGGTAATCCATCTGCGCAACCTACCAGTCGGGGGCATTTGTTGCCACGCATCTGGCTGGGTAAGCTTGACGGTGCGCATCGACTAGGCTTTCAAGTAGTGCTGCCGCGAACCAAGCCATCGCGCAAGATGCTTGTCGGCATTGCTGGGGTCATGTTGCAACATCCAAGTAGCGGCATCTCGCGCAGCGTCGAGCAAATCAACGTCGCGCTCAATGTCCGCAAACCGCAGCAACGGCGCACCGGATTGGCGCGCGCCCAAATGTTCGCCCGGCCCGCGAATGAGCAAGTCTTGTCTGGCAATCTCAAAGCCATCAGTCGATTCGTAGATGACTTTTAATCTTGCCCTGGCCAATGCACCAAGTGGAGACTGATATAACAGCACGCAGACACTTTGTTTGTCACCACGCCCAACCCGGCCGCGCAATTGATGCAATTGCGAGAGGCCCATGCGCTCGGCGTGTTCGATGACCATGATAGTGGCATTGGCTACGTCTACGCCAACCTCAATTACTGTCGTGGCGACCAGTAGCTGAATTTCGTTAGCCACAAACTTTTGCATCACATCGTTTTTCTCCGCCGGCTTCATACGACCGTGCACCAGGCCGACGCGCAGGTCGGGAAATTCAGTTGAGATGCGTTCAAACGTGTCCACTGCGGTTTGTAACTGCAGCTTTTCACTTTCTTCAATCAACGGACACACCCAGTAGGCCTGGCCGCCAGCAGCACAGGCCGCGCGAATACGTTCGAGTAATTCACCACGACGGTCATCGGCGAGTATGCGTGTTGAAATTGGTGTGCGACCCGGCGGCATCTCATCGATGACCGAAACATCCAGGTCGGCAAAGTAACTCATCGACAGTGTACGGGGGATAGGTGTTGCGCTCATCATGAGTTGATGTGCCTCTTCAATGATCGACGCTTTTTCTCGAAGTGCGAGGCGTTGTCCCACGCCAAACCGATGTTGCTCGTCTATCATTGCCAGCCCTAAGTTCGCAAACGTAACGCCATCTTGGAACAGGGCATGGGTGCCGATTGCCAGCTGGGTTGTGCCCGCTGCAATCGCGGCGATCGCTTCGCGTTTTTCCTTTGCCTTCAGGCTGCCGGTGAGCCATGTAACGTTCAAACCAATGGGCTTAAGTAACTCCGAAAGTTTTCGAAAGTGCTGCTCTGCGAGAATCTCCGTCGGTGCCATCATCGCAACCTGAAAGCCGCTCTCGATGGCCTGAGCTGCGGCTAATGCTGCCACCACCGTCTTGCCCGAACCAACGTCACCCTGCAAAAGCCGCTGCATCGGACGAGTCTTGGCCAAGTCTGCCGAAATTTCGTCTGCTACACGACGTTGCGCGGCGGTCAAGGCGAAGGGTAATGCGGACAACATCGCCTTGGTGATTTTGTTGCGCGCCTTCATCGCTGGGGCACTTTTCGCGTCGCGTTCGGCGCGGGCTTTTTTCATTGCAAGCTGTTGCGAGAGCAGCTCGTCAAACTTAATGCGACGCCAAGCAGGATGTGTGCGCTCAGCGAGGCTGGTGAGGGAGGCTGATGGTGATGGCCGATGCAACGCAAACACCGACTCGCCAAAGGGTTTTAAATGCTGCTGCTCGCGAATAATGGTAGGCACGCAGTCGTCGAACTGTGATTGGACCTCCAGCGCTTCAAGTGCGCGGTCAATCACGCGGCGAATTGCGATCTGTGTAACCCCGGCGGTGGTGCCGTAAACCGGCGTCAGTGCCTCGGGTACTGGCTCGTCGGCGGTGACGATACGATAACGTGGGTGCACCATCTCCGCGCCGAAAAAGCCTTGGCGAACCTCGCCGAACAAACGCAAGCGCTTACCCACCGCCATCTGTTTGACTTGGCTGCCGTAGAAATTCAGAAAGCGAAGATGAACGACGTCCTCGCCATCACGCGCCTGCACCACGAGTTGCCGACGCGGCCGATAGGTAACTTCGGTGTGGAATATCTCGACCTCGACTTGGCAATCGACGCCTGCCATGGCGTCCCGCACCCGTGTGATGCGAGTTTCGTCCTCATATCGGATCGGCAGGTGGAGTGCGAAGTCCCATTCGTTGCGAAGGCCGATCTGCGCGAGTTTTTGCGCCAGCGAGGTTGGCGGCTTCGTTGGCTTTTTTGCTGGGGTGTTTGCACGTGGCATAGACGCATTATTGACGGTTTGGGTGGAGGTTGGTGAAAGTGTGTGTGGTGGTGCGGTGCGGTCTGATGATTAAAACTCGCCCATTGGCGGGCAGTTTCGGGCATTTTTGCTTGGAGAGGGCCGTGTAATGGCGGTGTTGGGTTTTAGGGAGAGTCGTATTTAGAGCCTATCCCCGCGAAGGCGGGGAGCCAATTTTCTTCGCTCGAAGTACGGTTGCCATTCTGCGCAGACCGATGCGGGGGCGGCCCCACTGCCGCTCACTTCGAAGTACGTTCGTCTTCCCGCGAAGACCGATGCGGGGGGCGGCCCCGCTGCCGCTCACTTTCTTTGCTCCGCCAAAGAAAGTAAGCAAAGAAAAGGCGACCCGCTGAGTTGGCAAATGCGGTCGCCCGTGCGCTTCGCGCTGGGATTCCCTTAGCTGCTCGCGTGTCAGGGCCGCTGCGCAGCTCGCCCTCACTCGGCACAAACGGCGTGCCTCGTCCGGTGCTCGAACAGTGCTCGCGGACTTCTCCCTTCCACGCTGCGCGGCTTCGGCGACTCGCACGGGGTTCTCCGCAGTTCGAGCAGCTCACTCTTTCCGCAACTCGATCAATCAAGCTCAAAAAACATCTACGCTGTGTGGCATCGGCAAAACCCGTGCGAGTCGCCGAGCAGCGCAGGAGCCGCGGGGGTTGTCCGCAAGCAATGTTTGAGGGCGAGCACAGTGGCTATCCGCAACCACAGGCAACTCCACGAGCCCGAGTTTTGCGAGCGGCCCGCGACTCTGAGCAGCAAAGGGCAGCCCGAAGGGCCGGCGAACCCGGGGCCGCCTTCTTTTGGTTACTTTTCTTGGCGAAGCAAGAAAAGTGACTAGCTGCCGGGCTACCCCCGGCTCAGTAGTTGATTGAGCCATAGCGCGCTCGAAAGCTAAATTGGTTTAGCAGCGAGCGCAGCCCTAAAAAAACAAACTTCGCTAGTTGGACCCAGATATCCGCCGCAAATCGTTGGTCACCGCAGCAATGGAGTCGAGTAGCGTTCCACCAGCGACTCCGCAATGATCAAGGCTCCGTGCGATACCAAGCGGCGGCAATGGAGTGTTCGAAGCGAAGGCAGCACTTAGCTCGGAAAAATACTTGTGAGCGACGCTTTTGCTCTCTTTTGACCACCCGCCAATCAGTTCTTCGGGTGTTAGCGGACTTGATCGCTCTTCCAAAATACTTAGCAACCGCCGCTCAATACTCATTGTTGTCATGAATCGCTCGTCGCTCAGGCGAGGCGAGTGCAAGTGGACGGACTTGGGGCGCTGGCTTTCCTCTGGCTTAGGATGCCTACCCACCCGCCGAACCATCCAACTCCACCACCATCACCCCTTCAATCTCAATCTCCGCCCCTCTCGGTAACCCCGCCACCGCTACTGCAGCGCGCGCCGGGTAGGGCGTTTGAATGTAGGTCGCCATAATTTCATTCACCTTCGCAAAATGCGCGAGGTCAAGCAAATACACATTTACCTTTACGAGGTGATTAAGTGATCCGCCCGCTGCTTCACACACCGCGCGCAGATTCTCAAAAACTTGTTTTACTTGATTGTCAAAACCACCCACCAATTGCATGGTCGTGGGGTCGAGTGGAATCTGTCCGGAGAGATAGGTTGTCGCAATAGGCCCACTGACCGTGACGGCTTGTGAGTAGGTGCCGATCGCTGCTGGGGCATTACGGGTTGAGACGATAGTTTTCATTTTTCGTTTGGCTTGTGCTCTGACTTGGATTCTTTGGTGGTGCCCGATTTGACGCGGCTGACACGGGTCACAACGGGTAACTGCCGCATCTGTCGAAGCACACGAGCGAGGTGTTGACGATGGCTGACTTCGATCGTGAATTGAAGCGTGGAGAAGGCTTGGTCAGCTTGCGCGGCGTCCATACGTACATGCGAGATATTGGAGTCAGCGCTGGCAATTTCAGCGGCAAGTTTGGCCAGTACACCACGTGCATCACTCACCGTCATATGAATATCGACTTTGAAAAGTTTTTGAATATTGGGGTCCCACGTCACATCCACCCATTTTTCGGGGTCGAATTTGAATGAACCGGATGAACGAATCGAGGGGCAGTCGTGAGTGTGCACAACCAGCCCCTGGCCGCCTTTCATCTGCGCAATGATGGGATCTCCGGGAATGGGACGACAGCACTGAGCAAATTGCACCGCCATGTTTTCAGTGCCGCGAATGATGATCGCGTCCTTGGGGCGATGCTCAGGCTGCTCCAAGACCGCAATATCGAACAGCTTGCGCGCCGCGACGATGGCAAGACGTTTGCCCAAGCCAATTTCTTCGAGCACTTGTTCTTTATTTTTGGCGCTGTCGCCTTTAAGCAAACGCTTCCAATGTGTGCGGCCAATTTCATTCGGGTCAAAGTTAAGTGCCCTAACCGCCTGGATCAATAGCAACTCGCCGAGTTCGACTGACTCTGCGTGTTGCGTGCTCTTGAGGTAATGGCGAATCAGCGCGCGCGCCCTGCCGGTCGCCGCGTAATTTAGCCAGGCCGGGTTGGGGCGACCACTCTTGTCGGTGACAATCTCGACACGATCACCATTCTTCAGCGGCTGTGAAAGCGGCACAGCTTCATCGTTTACCTTGGCTCCAACGGTACGATTACCGACATCCGAGTGAATCGCGTAGGCAAAGTCCACCGGCGTTGCGCTGCGCGGCAGTGAGATGATCTTGCCTTTAGGCGAGAATACATATACCGCGTCTGGAAATAGATCGACCTTGATGTGTTCCAAAAACTCGAGCGCGTCGCCCGTGCCTGATTGAATTTCGAGCAATGACTGCAACCATTGATGCGTCTTTTGCTGCATATTCGACACTTCCGCGTCGAGGGTCTTGTATAGCCAGTGTGATGCTACCCCAGCCTCAGCTATTTTGTGCATATTCGTTGTGCGGATTTGCAGCTCGACAGGTGTGCCGAAAGGACCGAACAAGGTGGTGTGTAGCGATTGATAACCGTTGTTCTTTGGGATCGCGATGTAGTCTTTGAATTTCCCCGGGAAGGGCTTGTACAACGTATGCAGCGCGCCAAGCGCCACGTAACACGATGCCATGTCTTCAACCAGAATGCGGAAACCATAGATATCCAACACCTCGGAAAAAGAGATGTTTTTTTCCTGCATTTTTTTGTAGATCGACGAGAGGTGTTTTTCCCGCCCGGTGACAGTCGCCTTCACTTTGAATTCAGCGAGTCGCGCCTTGATGGCGTCTGAAATCTTGCCGACAACCTCGCGGCGGTTGCCGCGTGCGGCCTTGACGGCTTTGTCGAGCACCTGAAAGCGATGGGGGTGGAGATACTTGAAGCCAAGGTCTTCGAACTCGTAGTAGACGGCGTTTAAACCGAGGCGATTGGCGATCGGTGAGTAGATGTCGAGTGTTTCCCTTGCGACCCGTTCCTGCTTTAGCTGGTGCACGGCACCCAGCGTACGCATGTTGTGCAAACGATCAGCGAGTTTGATCAAGATGACCCGCACATCGCGTGCCATGGCGAGCAGCATCTTGCGGAAATTCTCGGATTGCGCCTCTTCTAGAGTCGCAAACTGCAATTTGTCGAGTTTCGAGACGCCATCGACGAGATCTGCAACGGCTTGACCGAAGCGTTTGGCGATATCGTCTTTCGTCGTTGGTGTATCTTCGACGACATCATGCAGGATCGCGGCAATCAATGCCTGCGCGTCAAGGTGCCACTGCGCGAGGATGGTAGCAACGGCTAGCGGATGGGTGATATACGGTTCGCCAGATTTACGGCTTTGGCCTTCGTGCGCAGCACGCGCCATCTCAAATGCCGCCTGCACTTTTTCGATGTCGGCGGGCTTAAGATACGTTGAGATGATCGGAAGCAGCGACGTCGCATGCGACATGCCAAGCTTCCCATTGTCGGGGGGTTCAATCATCGCCGCGCTCGCGCTCATCGTCGCAGCAACCGCAGCTGCGGGGTGTCGTTGTGCTTCACCCGGCATGATTTGCGAAGGATTGGTGTTCGGCATAACGAAGCATCATCCTTCACGAGTTTGACTACATATCTACAGGCACCGTCGGCAGGCTCGGTGCTTGCGGCTTCAAGATACCCAAACCAATGTGGCCGCCGGCGATTTCGCGCAGCGCGATCACGCACGGCTTGTCTTTACCGGCTTCTACGTACGGTGCGGAGCCCAGCGCCAACTGGCGCGCGCGCGTGGTGGCGGCGAGCGTCAACTCGAAGCGGTTTGAGATCAGCTTAATACAGTCATCAACGGTGATACGGGCCATGGTAGAACTCCAGACTTCAATCAAAAACGGTAGGAAACACATCCAACGACACCCGGCGGCGGCGGCAGATTAAAAAAATGTGGAAGGTAACTCAGCAGCTCGTCAGGAAATCGGCGTAGCGGACCAGCTGACGATGAGCGGTCAGTTGACATGCCCGCGTGACTGCGGAAAGATCATCCAAAGCCACGCTAAAGTCTGCATTGATAATAACATAATCGGCTTTGTGCACGTGTTTAAGGTCCTCACGAGCCTCGGACAGTCGGCGCTGAATAACCTCGGCGGAGTCCTTACCGCGTGTCACCAGCCGGCGCTGCAACTCTTCAATGGAGGGCGGCAGAATGTAGATATAGACCATGTCGGGGAAGAGTTTCTTGACCGCACGAGCGCCTTGCCAGTCAATCTCCAGAAGTACATTCGTGCCCGAGGCTTGCCGACTCTCGATCCATTTGCGCGACGTTCCGTAGAGGTTGCCGTACACCTCGGCGTGCTCCAGAAACTCGTCTGCGGCGATCAGCTCTTCAAAATGAGACCGCGTAACAAAATTGTACTCGCGTCCATCAACCTCACCCGCGCGAGGAGGGCGGGTGGTGAATGAGACTGACAACTCAATGCTCTTATCGCGCTCAAGCAGACCCGCCACAAGGCTGGACTTGCCGGCACCGGAGGGAGCTACAACGGTGAATAAGCAGCCTGACATGGTGATCTCAAATCACTCGATGTTCTGAATCTGTTCACGCATCTGTTCGATCAAGACCTTAAGCTCAATCGATACCTTGGTCGACTCCGTCGAGACTGATTTTGAGCCAAGCGTGTTGGACTCGCGGTTCAGCTCCTGCATCAGGAAATCAAGCCGTTTGCCAATCGCGCCTCCGGCCTCGAGCACACGGCGCACTTCCACCGTGTGCGCACCCAGCCTGTTGAGTTCCTCTGCGACGTCAATTCTCGAAGCAAACAGGACCACTTCTTGCCCCAGGCGATCATTGTTTGCCGATTCAAGGCCGGCGTCTGCGATCTTGAGTTTAAGCTTTTCTTCGTAGGCGGCGACCATTTGCGGTACCAGCGGCGCCACCTGTATTACTAAAGCGTCTATACCATCGAGACGGTCAAACAACATTTGTGCGAGTTTGGCACCCTCACGCGCCCGAGTTGCGTTGAGTTCGTCGACGGCCTTGGCAAACAATGCAAGTAATGGCTCCTTGATTACTTCCGCCGTCATCTCTGCATGGGCCAGCACACCTGGCACCTGCATGATCTCCCAAACCGATAACTTCTGCGCGTCGAATTTGCTCAGGATGTCTTGCTGGGTCTGCGCCAGTAACGCGAGTGCCTCTATGTTTGGACCGCCCCGTGTTTGGATTGGATCCGACGTTAGCGTGACGCGGCAATCAACCTTACCACGGGTCATAGTGGCGGCAACTTGTTCGCGCATCGCACCTTCCAAGGCGCGAATGTCTTCAGCCATCCGAGTCTGAAACTCCAAATAACGATGATTTACGGATTTCAGCTCGATCGAGATGCGGCCACCAGCAACATCAGCGGTGACGGCGGCGAAGCCAGTCATACTTTTGACAGGGTAGGCCATGGCGGTTGGAATGGTTTTCCAGAGTTACCGGGGGCCGAGAAAATCCGTTCTGAATCGACTCAGCCCGCCTGGGGCAATGCATACAGGATGCGGCGACGGGCGGCAGTTTAAGGCAGAATTATAGCCTACGGCTTTCGCAATCATACTGTCGGCGACAGGCAACTGCCTACGCAACGCCTCCCGCAACGGGATTGCCAACGGGTTCACCGCAGCTGAAATACCAAATGGCACTACAATCCAATCAGCCACTACCAGCGGGCTACCGACTCCAGGAATACACGATCGACAAGGTGCTCTCGTCAGGCGGTTTCTCGATTGTCTATTTGGCCCATGATGAGGTCGGCACACCGTATGCCATCAAGGAGTATCTTCCTGCTGCATTGGTGGTGCGCTCAGATGGCGCTGATGTCAGGATCAACTCGGATGAAAACCAGGCTGTATTCCGGCATGGACTCAAGTGTTTTTTCGAAGAGGGCCGTTCATTAGCGCTGATTTCGCATCCGAATATCGTTCGCGTGGAGAACTTCTTTCGTGCCAACGAGACCGTCTACATGGTAATGCAGTATGTGCGTGGGCGCACATTGCAGTTTCATATTCAGCGGCATCGTTATGAGTTCTCCGAGGCCTTTATCCGCCGTTTGTTCACCCATCTTTTGAACGGTCTGCGTGAAGTGCATGCCAATAAGCTGCTGCACCTCGATATTAAGCCGGCGAACATTTACATCACAATGGAAGGTAAGCCAGTACTGTTGGACTTTGGTGCCGCGCGCCAAGCCTTGACTAAGGATGCGCCTAAACTTCGCGCAATGTACACGGCGGGATTTGCCGCTCCCGAGCAGTACCACCACCAGGAGAAAATGGGCCCATGGACAGACATTTATGCGATCGGCGCGACCATTTATACCTGTATTGGCGGAATACATCCGCAGCCGGCAAGTGGACGTATTGAAGATGATCGCATAGAACCACTGCATCAGCTGGCCCGGCGTGCCTTTTCGGAAGACCTATACGGCATCATTGACTGGTGTTTGCAGCTCGATCACCTTGCCCGCCCACAATCAGCATTCGAATTGCAACGGGCACTGTTGAAGGACGCCACACAGTGGCGCGCAGATGTCGTCGCCGGCAGTGCGGACGCCACTTTCACCAATCGCCTCAAGGCGACGCTCAACAAGAAGCTTTTCTGACGAGCGCCTGCCAATGAGATTTACGATATTTCAAGATAGCAAGATTGGCGGTCGCAAAGTCAATCAAGATCGGCTTGCCTATTCCTATTACAAAGACACATTGTTAATGGTGATCGCCGATGGGCTGGGCGGGTATGCCCGTGGTGAAATTGCCGCAGAAATTGCCGTCAACACATTGAATCAACGCTTTCAGGCTGAGGCCCGTACGGTACTGCAACGACCTAGGGAGTTTCTGGAGAGTGCGGTCCACGCCGCCCACCGTGCGATTGTCGCTTTTGCAGATAAACACGACCTGCTAGAGTGCCCGCGTACGACTATAGTTGCAGTAATCCTACAAAACGGTATTGCTCAATGGGCGCATGTGGGAGACTCCCGGCTGTACTATTTCCGCGGCGGTCGCCTGGCCACTGCTACCCAAGATCACTCGCGGGTGCAACAGATGGTCGAGGCTGGCGTGCTTACACCCGAACAGGCTGCGGTGCATCCAGACCGCAACAAAATCTACAACTGCCTTGGCGGCGTGATACCGCCGACAATCACCCACTCAGATGAATGGAAGCTACAGGTCGGTGACAGCATCTGGATTTCGACCGATGGGTTTTGGGGGCCACTTAGCGCGGGAGAAGTTGCAACAAGGCTGTCGACTGAGAATGTCTTGTCGCTGGCACCTAAGCTGATGGAAGAGGCGGAAGACAAAGCCGGTGCCGAGTCAGATAATCTGTCCGTGGTTGCCCTGACATGGGAAATACAGGATGAAGATCTGTCAACAGCCGTTGATGACGGCACGGTAACCATCCCCATGGCGGGGTTTAGCTCAACCATGAACACCACACACGAGTTCGCGGCGGCAAAAGATGAAATCTCTGACGACGAGATTGAAAGAACAATCGCTGAAATTCAAAACGCGATCAAAAGAGTTAACCGCTGAGGCTTTTCGCCTTAACTGCTAATGAAAAGGTAATGTTTAATGTCGCGTTCCCATCATCGAGCCCTACACGAGCTTCGTCCCATCAAAATCACCCGCCGTTACACCAAACACGCGGAAGGATCAGTGTTGGTTGAAATGGGTGATACCAAAGTGCTGTGTACCGCAAGTATCGAGGAGAGAGTACCGCCGCATAAGAAAAATTCCGGCGAGGGATGGGTAACAGCGGAATATGGCATGTTGCCGCGTTCCACTAATACACGCACTGATCGAGAGGCGTCGCGCGGCAAACAAACCGGCCGTACGCAGGAAATTCAGCGCCTCATCGGCCGGAGCTTGCGCGCGGTGGTGGATCTAAAAAAATTGGGTGAAAGACAAATTACGTTGGACTGTGATGTCTTGCAGGCGGACGGCGGTACACGATGTGCCTCGATCACGGGTGCATTTGTTGCGTTGCACGACGCAACTTCAACCTTGTTGGAAAGAGGCGCAATCAAGGACACACCCATCCGCGACTTTGTTGCGGCGATTTCGGTGGGCATTGGCGAAGCCGGTGTGATGCTGGATCTTGACTACGTCGAAGATTCAAGCTGTGAAACCGATATGAACGTCGTGATGACGGGCTCCGGAATGTTCATCGAAATTCAGGGTACGGCAGAGGGTGTGCCCTTTACCCGCGCGCAGTCTGATCAGCTGTTGGCGCTTGCCGAAAGTGGCATCGCGCAACTGATTGCGGCGCAGCGCGTGGCGTTGGCCGGGTAATCTTGGCGCAGGCTGTTCGCACGCGGTTGGCGGATCGATCGCAGATTGCGACGTCAGGCGACCTCCGTATTGTTGTTCTCACCGCTGCCGATGTTCCGGTCATCCAGCAATTGTACGAGGCGAATCCCGAATACAGCCTGCAAGTGATGGGGCGGCCACCAAAGCCCAATGATGCGCACGACGATTTCCACGATCGACCGCCCACTGATATTCCATTACGCGAGCAGTGGATGTGGGGATTCGTCGATTCGCATAATGAGCTGATCGGGGTAGCTTGCATTGCTGCAGATCTGTTTGCGCCGACGGTCTGGCATATCGGCTATTTCATGATCGAAACAAAACAGCACGGCGCAGGGGTCGCCCGCGCAATTTATGATGCACTAGAAGCATATATCCGCGACCAAGGTGCGGTCTGGTTGAGGCTTGGTGTTGTTGTCGGGAATGCACCTGCCGAAAGTTTTTGGCTGCGATGCGGATACACTGAAGTACGGACGCGCGACAGTTATGTGTTGGGCGACAAGACCCACGTCGTGCGCGTGATGGTGAAACCCCTTTCTGGAGGAGCGCTTTCGGAGTATTTGCAGCTCGTGCCCCGCGATCAGCCTGCCTAGCCATGAATATTTCATGGGTTAACAGTCGCTTAGAAGGACGTTGCCTCTGGGCGATTGGCAAACCAATTTGGCGCGTTTCTGTTTTGCTGTGGATGCAGGTTGCGTTCTATCTAGCCTGAAAGCTGACATCGCCAAACCACGCGGTGACGCTTTCATTGGTCTGGTCAGTGTCGTTGCCTACAGCGACGCCAACGATGCGTGGTGCGGCAGTGCCAAATGCAGCGCGAAAGTCGGCGGCAACATCATGCTTTTCGTCAATCCAAGTGTTGGCGTTGGTATTACCAGACTGTAGCGTCAATACATGTACCCGCGTTGTATAGGGGCTCCAGTGGCGAATGCCAACAGGCGTTTTGTTGTCCCACACATAACACAGTGCGGCCGTCGGCACCTCGTTTCCGGCGACGACTCGTGCCATGCGGATCTTCACGCGCTCACTAAACGGTAGTGATTCCAATGGAACATCAAAAAAAACATAGACGCGTGCCACGTAGTCGTCGCCAAACTTATTCGATGTATCCGCCTTTTCTATGACGCGACTGATCTTCCACCTCCAGGCTAGATGTGGTGTAACTTTCGGGTCGACACTCAGGGGAAGTGCTACTGTGCCCGCCGAATCATTCGAGTCGACGCGAAGTACCGTGACGCCAGCGTCTTCAACCAACGAAAACTTGTTGGCATTAGTTTTGGGGATACGCAGGATGCGGTATTGATCAGGCAGACTGGCAGACGGGGTATTCGCAGAGAATGGCAGCACAGTCGATGCGATTGCCAGAGTAACGCCGCATGCGAATGCTATTCCTACCAGCGCTAAGGTAGCGGCGCAAAGTTTGTGGAGATGCGCCATCATGTTGGCAGGGAAAACAGCAGGGGTGGCTTGAGTTCTTCAAGACGGGATAAATCTTCGGGGCGATCAACATCCCACAATGTCTCGAGCTCAACGAAAGTTAATCCCGCCCGCTGCAGTGCGTCTCGTTGTTGCGCTAGTACGGTTGACGTTCCCCAATCAATGCCGTCAAACATGGAAGGCGTAGTCCGGCGCGCCGCAATCAAAACGTAACCACCATCTTCAGCCGGGATCAGAACGACGTCGTTGTCAGTCAGGCATGCTGCGGCTTGTTTGATATGTTTGCTGGCTATCGCTGGGCAGTCCGCACCGATGATCGAGACCTGGCTGAACTCAACCAATAGTTCGTCAAAAGTGCGCCGCATACGTTCACCAAGACTGCCTTCCCCTTGGTCGCTAAGAATACAGTTAAATTCCTCCGCACAGTCGGCGAAGAACGGATGGTCGGCGTTTGGCGCACAACAAAGCTCGGTGACAAATCTGGTGCGCGTCGCAGCCTCGATGGCGCGCTCGACAAGTGCCGCATGCAACATGGCGGCCCCTTCCGCGCCCAAAGCAGGTATTAATCGCGTCTTTACTTCCCCCGGGATTGGTGCCTTGGCAAACACCACGACACAGGTTTTAGCTGCCATAGTAGATGCCGTACAGCTCGCCTGGATTGGTACCGCGCCAATATTGGAATCGCAATTTCCACATCAAAAAAATAGTTCGCCACACGCCATTCTTTTCCCAGCGCCGACCAGACGTGGACACGCGTGCGGATAAACAGGCTGGTGGAGTGAGTTTGCGCAGTCGTTTGCAGATTTCCACATCTTCCATCAACGGTTGTGAGGGAAAACCGCCAACATGATCAAAGGCATGTCTGGTCACAAACAATCCTTGGTCTCCTGTCGAAATACCGCTCAAACGAGAGCGACGATTCATGAACCACGCGACAATAGACAACATGAAGTGTGTGCCTCGAATGTTGACATCGAACCGTCCCCACGTTTGACCACTCTCAATTGCGCTGGCGATTAGCAGGTCTGCATTATTTGGCAGGATCGAGTCTGCGTGCAAAAAAAGTAACACGCCGCCGCGCGCGACGGTCGCACCAGCATTCATCTGTGTTGCCCGCCCCTTGGGGCTTATGACCACCCGGTCAGCGAGTGGCTCGGACTGCGACACAGTTTGATCGGTGCTACCGCCATCAACAACTATCACTTCTGCACCGCGCGCACGAAATGATTGCAACGGGGCTAACGATTGTGCGATGTGTTCAGCCTCGTTAAGGGCGGGAATAATAATCGACAAATTCATAGCCACATTGTAGCTAGAGTCGGTTGATCGAAAGTTAAATACACCCTTTGGAAAAACCAGCAAAACTCTAACAACGGCGGGTGTTTTGGGAAAAAATGCCTGAAAACGTCCGCCGAATGGCGAGTTTTACTTCTTGTCGTTTAGCGACCAATCGTACTTCAAATGGTTGATTGGCACCTTCCCATTGGCAATTCTTGCCTGATCCGTCGCGTTGTCGGTAAACAATTTTGCGTAACGCGCAAAGTACTGCTCGGGCGACGTGATGGCGGGAGTCTTGCCATCAAAGCCGGTGTAGCCGCGTTCCCAGTCTTCGACAAACCACTTGAAGATCATCGATGTTTCTAGGCTACCGTTTGTAAAGCGGTTGCGCGAACGGTCAGACAGAAAGCGTACCGCCTGCTCCTCAAGTTGTGCTTCCAGCCGATCCGCAACGAATGCTTCTTCGCGCAGCGCCGGGCAACCAATTGCGGCACAGTTGACGGCATAGTGAATGCGCACCTCGTTGTACACACCGGGATTTCGCAGCATCTCGTGCTCAATTTCATCAAGCGAAACTTCGCGTCCGAACAGCTTGATAAATTTTCGCTTCCAGCGGTTATCAAACACGCTGCCAATATCTTTGATCGATTTGACGGGGTAATTTTGCAGAATCAAATCGAGGGTTGCGGCGTTATAGGTATTGACCAAAAAAGCCAGACGTTGCGGCTTGTTCCATGTGTCAAACTCTGTCTCTTTGATGGCCGCCAAACTGTCGAGGTAGGCCTTTAGTGCGCCTCTGTCCTTAAGCAGCTCTGCATATTTGACTTGTGATGCGCGACCGCCATCCACCACCACGACATGTTTCTTGAGCATTGTGGTGAGACTGGTATGCGCGTGGTCGAAAGATTGCGCCGAGGCAGCCGAACCCGCCGTTAGTACCAGTAGCAGTCGCAGCAATGTCAAAAGTCCGTTCATCGGTGCCTTTATCCCGTCTGATCTGTACACCGGTTGAACAGTTCGTCAACGTCTTCAACGGGCACTCAACGCGAAGCGAACCGCTTCTTTCCACTTAGTGCTGTCTTCGATGGTAGCACAAGAAAGCGTACCTGCGGAAGAAAACGTGTGTGCCCAGATCGGTTTGGGAAATGTGGCGTCGTCGTGGAAACGCGGGATTACGTGCCAATGGAGATGCGGCGTCATGTTGCCGAGGCTGGCGATATTCATCTTGTCCGGCTCTAGCGACGACCTTAGCGCTGTTTCCACTCGGTACACGGCATCCATGAAGCGATTGCGATCATCGCGCGTGAGATCGGTGATTTCTTTGGTATGTACGTTCCAAATCACGCGGCAGAAGCCGCGATAAGCGGCCTCCGCGCCAGTGACTGCCACCACGCGTAGCTTTGCATCGCGAAACAACAACTCGCCGCCGTCGTTGTTACAGAGCTCACAGACCATGTTCAAATGATTACTGAAGCGACAGCGGCGAAGTGCTTGTCGGCGCAGTCCCTGCGTTCGTCAGGATGGTGGGCGCGGCACCGTTAGCGTTCATCAGCCAGACTACTAGGGTATTGTCAGGGCGCTTCCACACAATATCGAAAATGCCATCCGCGTTAAAATCACCACTCGCCAGATAAGTCCAAGTCGGGTCGGTGGTCGAGGTAAACGTTTGGACAGTCTGTTCAAGCGACAACGTAGAGCTGGTACAGGACGCGTTTTGGTCATCCGGGTCGCCGGTAAATGCCGGTAGTGAAAGCCCGGCACCATTTAGGCTGATTACCCGCACCTCACCGGTGGTGGCATTGCGAACAAGTACATCGCCACGGCGGTTGGCGGTGAAGTCGGCAAGCTTTAACGCGGTGAATCCTGTCGGGAGCGAACCCGCCGACAGGTTGGCGCATGTGCGCGCCGGGGTAGCCATCAAAGCGCGCATCGCATTTGCCGGACTCACATAGATCATGTCCATCGCCCCGTCGAGGTTCAGATCCGCTGCGCCCAGCAGCGTCCATGTCAGGGGGGCACCGCCGCGCTTCCGGACTTGGGTGACACCGGAACCGTTGGTGAACCAAATGTATGAGACCCCTTGGTCGTCGATATTGGCGCTCTGACCGCGGAATCGCCACACCAGATCACCGAAACCATCGCCGTCCAGGTCGCCGACTGCTTGCACATCCCACGCGGGCTTTACATCGCGCAAGAAGACCGGAGACGCGCCGACAAAATCCGGCCAGAACTGCGCGGTGCCTTGACCATTGGCATTGAGCAACGCCGGGTTGTCGCGCAACATCGGCAGGTCAGATTTTCCGTTGCCGACAAAATCCAGCGCCGCGATCAAACGGAAGTCCGGGCCGGGATCGGCCATCGTTGTCCACTGGAACTGGTTGTTTACCAAGCGGCCCGCTTGCAACTGATTATTACTGGCCGCACGCACGACCAAAGCACTACGACCCTGCCCGTCGATATCTACGCCACCTCGGCGCGCAAGCGATGACACCGACGGTATCGTGCTGAAAGTTGCCGTGACCGACTTTGCAGCATCAACGGTAACCTGGCAAGTTGTTACCGTCACAGAGGTACAGCCCATCCACCCGGCAAAGAAAGATCCGTTACTTGGCTGTGCGGTGAGAGTGACGACGGACGAACCGGTGAAGCCAGTCGAGCACGCCGTACCGCAATTAATCCCAGCGGGAGAGGAACTAACGCTTCCCGTACCGGTACCGCTGCGCGTGACAGTTAACGTGGCAGTCGTGCTGCCCGCAAGAGGCATAACCAGTTTGTCGATCCATGCCGCATCGAGCCCTTCGATCGTGTTTGCATCCTTAACGTATGACCACGTCAGCGTATGTGTCCCCGCCGTAACTGGCAGGCTTACGGAACCCCAAGGAACATCGCCTGAAGCGCCCACCAAACTCGCGCCGCTACAATTGCTGCCAATGTTTTGCGCCACGCCATCAATCAAGAACTGCAAACAGTCGTAGGTGGATTCACTCGATACACGCCTGTCGAAGCTTACGTTACCGGCGACAAAGTTACCGGTGAATGCAATTTGCGCTTTCGCGTTATCGCCGATGGGCGCGCTCTTCAGGCTACAAATTCCCTCAGAAGCGCTGTCGGTCGCCACCTGCCACCCGGCGGTCGCTCCCGCAGGAACAGACCAGCCAGTGGTAGGCAGTACGCAGTTTGGCGGGAATACCCCCTGCTCGTTGTCGGCAATGGTCACCGTGGCAACCGCAGTACCAAGATTGGTTCCCACCGGATTGCTCAGCGTCACGGTAAACGTTTCCGCCCCCTCCGCAATTGAGTCGTCGATGATTGGAACCACGATGACTTTGGTCGAACCATCGCCTGCTGGCCAGCTCAAGGTGCCCGACGTTGTGGTGTAGTCCGCCCCCGCAGTTGCCGTGGCAGCAGTGGTGGTGTAGCTCACCGATGCGGGGCCGCCGATGTTGCCGACGCGTTGCACGCTGAGGCTTGCCGAGCCCGCGCCTTCAGAAACAGCATAAGTCGCAGACTGAAACGAGACCACACCATTTTCAGGTAAGGCGGAGACCCTAAACATACCGCGCCCGTGTGTGACCGCGACGAGGGTGAAATTGTCGTACCAGAACAGTTCACGGACACGAACACTGTTGGGCCCATCGTTGGTCGACGTCCAAGTCACCCCGCTGTTTTCAGAGGTATAAACGCCATTTGCCGCGCCGACATACAGCCAATCGCGCTGGGTCGGGTGTCGTTTCATGTCGTGAATGGTCACGGCGGGCAACCCGGCAGAAACACTGCGCCAGCTTGTGCCGCCGTTGTCCGTCACCCACAGGCGGTCTGGCGAGAAGCCCGAATAAGATACCCACACGCGGTCGGGATTGTCCGGGTCAATGGTGATGCGATTGATGGCCGAGGTGGGCATGCCAGCGGCCGCCACATTCGTCCAGTCGGGTGCCGCAGACAATCCATTGTTTGTCCTAAAAATTTGCGTCGGCAGACCGGCGGTGTTGGAGGCGTTATGCCCCACCCAAATCACATTGGAGTTGCCATTTTGCACCGCAATCGCATTGATGTACCGCGTGCTGTTCGGGTTTGTAACCGGTGGCTTGATCGCACGCCAGACGGGCGCGGCGACGGTTCTGACATCGTCACTCACCCAAAGTGAATTTGCGCCGACAAACATCCGGTCACGCGAGTTTGGGTCAAGAATAAATGGTGAGATGAAGTTAGTTTGTTCCGTGGCATTCGGTCCGCAATAGGTGATGTTACTTTCGTCCTTTTTACCCTCGCTGATGCCGTTGCAAATCATACCGCTGCCTGCGCCGCCGTAGCGGCGTATTGAGGCGTAAACATATTCGCCGTACGCCGTCGCGTCATTGATGGGATCAACCGCCGCAAATCCGCCATCGCCACCGCCAATACGCGACCAAGTGGTGCCTGTGCCAAAGAGCAAATCGCCATTGTCTTGTGTGCCGCCGATGATTCTGCCGCCGGCAGCAGATGAACCCGCACCACCATAAAACTGGGTGATACCCAATTCATTGTTCAGGTTCTGCCAGGTTGACGTACCGTTACCGCTGGCCGAGAAAATATTCGTTGAACGATACAGTCCGCCATCATTACCGATATAGACCACCGGATTGGCACCGGAGAAATTCGGTGGTGAAACAATCTGGTGATGATCCGCGTGTGGCTGAGGCAGGCCCGGCCCGGCCGCCTGCCAAGTGCTGATCCGCGTGAAATTTAAGCCGCCATCAATCGAGCGGTACAAATCCAAGCCACCGATGACAATGTTTGACGAGTTGGTGGGGTCAACCCAAATGGTGTTGTCGTAGTCACCTTGCTGCGCCAGGTGTTTTGGCGATGACAGAAACGTCCAAGTTTGTCCGCCATCGTCTGATTTGTACACTTCGCCGCGCGCACCGGAAGTTTGAGCCGAGTTGTCCACCGATGCGTAGACCAAGCCTGGTGTTGATTTTGCCCACGCGAATTCAGAGCGGGCGGTACCGCCCCGGCCACGAGGCGCGTTGGTAAAAAACTTCGGTGCGTCGGACCACGTCACGCCGGCGTCGTTGGATACGTAGGCAAACCCGCCATTGCCCGAAGCAATAACGCGGTCGGCATCGTTGGGGTCAAACTGAACGTCGAGTGTTGTACCAGTCTTTACTCGTGTCCATGTTTGTCCCGCATTGGCGGAACGATAAACACCACCACCGTTACCGGCAAGAATAATGTTGGGATTAGTTGGGTGTATGCCGATTCGATTGGTCGTTACCCAATCAGCTCCACTCGGATTGATTGCGGTATCGGTGGAAGTCGATGGCAGGAGATTCCATGTCGACCCGCCATCGGTACTCTTAAACACACCGACACCGGCAAAGCCGGCGAAACTCTCACCAGTACCGGCGTAGACGATGTCAGGGTTTACCGGGTCAATGGCCATCGAGCCGATGGCAAGGTTGCCGCTGAAGTCGGCCACCGGTCGTATGGTTTGTCCTGCGTTAGTGGTTAGCCAGATGCCGCCCGTTGCCGCACCAATAAAGAAGCGGTTGCTATTACGCGGATCGAACACAATGGCGCGAATTCGACCGCCGACATTTCCGGGGCCGAAGAACGTCCAACTGTTCTGGCGAATGCCGGCCGCCTTGGTCAAGCTCGTTGCATTTTCGACTCCCATCGCGCGGCGCTTTGTATCCGCAAGCAACTTTTGTGTTGACGTTGGCTGATTGCCATTGTCGTCTGCATCCCACGTGCGGATGTACTCTTTTGACGGTGCGCGCAGCGCCTTGCGGTTCGGGTCCTTGAGAGTATTGCGATGCGCAAGCATGATGTTGTTTCGCTCATTCCATGACATTGCGCAAACTCCGGCGTTGTCGGTCTTGCCGAATTTGCGGAGCGCGGTGAGCATGGTGTCATTAATATCGAGCACTCGCGCAACGGCCTGATCGTTACGTGTGTCGATGGTTGCGCACTCATTCTTCGGCACACTATCAATCGCACTGGTCTGAATCGTCTTGCTTAGATGTGCGCAACCGGCCAGTACTGTTATGGCCATGCTGGCCGCAACTTTTGCTGCAAACGTACGCGCCAGACATGATCGCGGGATGGACGTAGACATCTTAATTTCCGGGGGTGGGAAAGTAAGCGTCTATTCTATCGTCTGTTTGGCAGGCGTCCAGCCCGATTCAACCGAGCGTGATCGTCGCAGAAGCGAAAAATTATTCGAGCAGCACGCGCTCGATTCCGCCCTGATTCGCGCGCCCCACAAACTCTGCCATCCAGTTCGGGCCGAGTATGTCTTTGGCGATTTCCATAGCAATATGGTCAGCGGTGATCCCGCCAACGTCACTGCTGCGAGTACCCCATTCGTCTGCGACGGGTCAGGGCAAAGGCACCGGTGCTAAGCCGATTGGAACTATTCCGGCGGCATCGATAATTATTGGTGCGATGCCGCTAGGGTTCATTTGCCACACCGTCAAGGTGCCGTCCACGCGTTGCCAAACAATATCGGTAATGCCATCGCCGTTGTAGTCCCCACTGGCAATAAGCTTCCAAGTCGGATCCGCCGTACTGATCGTTTTTGAGACTTGCGAAACCGTCAACGAACTCGCGGTACACGATGCGTTTTGATCATCGGGTGCGCCGTTGTACTCAGGCAACACCAAACCTGCTGCATCCAGCTGCAACAATCTCACTTCGCCTGATGTCGCATTGCGAATTAGGATATCCCCCTTGCGCCGACCAGCGAAATCGCCGAGCTTTAACGCGGTAAAGCCAGTTGGGATTACGCCTGCTGATAGGTTCGCACAGTTTCTGCCGGGTGTGGCCATCAACGAGCGGATGGCGTTATC